>JBBQIQ010000035.1:0-28940 GCA_038325075.1 Bacteroidales bacterium
CTATTCATGGTTTTCCTCCTCTCCAATACTCAATGTATGAGCAGCTGATTGTTTTAGTTCTTTCTTTACTTCACCTTCCCTCCAGAAACATTGCAGTATGGGAACCACAAACATGGTCATGGTCTGGATGACCATACCTCCAAAAGTTGGAATTGCCATTGGAATCATGATATCAGCGCCTTTCCCTGTGGAGGAGAGGATGGGTAGAAGGGCGATAATGGCAACGGCAGCGGTCATCATTGCCGGGCGAACACGCTTGCTGCCGGCAAGGACTACCGCTTCTCTGACTTCCTTGACTGTCTGCGGATGACGTTCTTCAAATACCTGATGGATGTAGGTTCCCATCAAAACGCCATCGTCGGTGGCAATACCAAAAAGGGCGACAAAACCGACCCACACCGCAACACTCAGATTGATGGTGTGAATTTGAAACATATCACGCATTTCGATTCCGGAAATTGAAAAATTCAGGAACCAGGGTTGACTGTACAACCAGAGCATAATAAATCCTCCGGCAAAGGCTACAAACACTCCTGAAAAATGGATCGACGAAGCGGTAAATGTTTTAAACTGAAAATAGAGTAACATAAATACAGCGATTAAACTGATCGGAATCACAATGGCCAGGCGTTTGGTCGCACGGATCTGGTTTTCGTAATTTCCGGCGAAAGCATAGCTAACACCAGCCTGCAAAACCAGATCGCCCGATGCGATTTTCTCTTTCAGAAATTTTTGGGCATCTTCCACCACATCTACTTCGGCACGTCCTTCAACCTTATCAAAAATCACGTATCCGTTCAGAAAAGTGTTTTCGCTTCGTATCATTTGTGGCCCACGGGTGTAAGTGATGTCAGCGAGTTCGCCAAGTGGCACCTGAACGCCTGTCATGGAAGGAACCAGAATTTTTTTGATGTCTTCGGGGCTCGAACGCAATTCGCGTGCATAACGCACCCTGATCGGGAAGCGTTCACGTCCTTCAACCGAAGTGGTCAGAGCCATACCGCCAACAGCCACCTGCAAAATCTCCTGAACATCCTGAACTGTCATCCCGTAGCGGGCAATGGCGGGCCGGTTGAGTTTTATTTCGATGTAAGGAGCGCCAACGGCCCGGTCGTAAAATACCGAAGGTGCTTTGATCGAAGGAACTTCCTTCAGGAAAGTCTCCAGTTCAATCCCCGCTTTTTCGATGGTTTCCAAATCCGGACCATACACTTTTACTCCCATTGGCGCACGCATACCCGTTGATAACATGACCAGCCGGGTTTCAATGGGCTGCAATCGGGGCGCGGAAGTCAATCCCGGGATATTCGTCACTTTAACAATTTCGTTCCAGATATCGTCCGGCCTTTTTATTTCGGGCCGCCATTGCCTGAAGTTATCGCCATTTTTATCAGGTACAAGTTGCTCTTTGGTCAGCTTTCGATATCCATCACGCTCGCGGTTGTAGGTCGATCCATCCTGAAGCAGGTAACTTCCTTCCTTATCCACCTTAAACTGCATCCGGTGACCGTTTTCGTCCAAAATAAATTCAGGTAAATAATTGATCGTGTTCTCAAACATCTGCACCGGTGCGGGATCAAGAGCCGAATTGATGCGTCCCCATTTTCCAACGGCAATCTCCACTTCGGGAATGGCAGACAATCGCTTGTCAAGTATTTCAACGTACTCCTGATTCATTTCAATGCCGGCATGTGGCATACTGGTTGGCATCAGTAAAAACGAACCTTCGTTGAGGGCAGGCATAAATTCTTTGCCTAATCCGGGAAATGTTTTATTGAAATTTTGCCATGTATCTGTTTTCTGAATCCCTTCAGGCATAAAACCAAAAACACGGTGAACTCCCTGCCAGGCCAGTAACCCAAAAAGGATAGTCGCAATCGGTAAGGTCATAAAGGTCCATTTATTACGCAAGGCCCATTCCAGAATCGGTACATAGAAATATACGATCAGGGAGAGAATTAGCAGTATCAGGGCAATGATTGAACCGACAAACAGATAATTGGAGAAATTACTGATGTGCGCGCCCAGTGGCAACCACTCAACGGCCAGGTAATAGACCGCAAACAAAAGAGTCAGGGCAACATTGATCAGATTGGGCATCTGCCTGCGGCTTTCAGGCCAGCGGGGGGCCATCAGGTTGTTTATACCGATAGCTGTAAGCGCCAGTGCCGGCCAGTTTCCCCAGATGATTACAATCAGCAGGCCTGCCAAAATCAATAGCCAGTTTAAGACCTGTCGGGTTCTTTTGGTATCTATGCGGAAGTTGAAAAGATAGTAAGCCAGTGTAGGCAATACGATCATCCCCAATACATAGGAGGCCAGCAAGGCGAAGGTCTTGGTAAAAGCCAGCGGGGTAAAGAGCTTTCCTTCAGCGCCTTCCATTACAAAAACTGGTAAAAAACTCACCACCGTGGTGGCCAACGCTACGGTAACGGCTCCTCTGACTTCAGCAGTGGCTTCATAAATCACCTGTACAAGGCGTTTTCCTCTGGCCCCTTCGTTTTCGGGCATCTCGAGATGGCGAATGATATTTTCCACATCCACAATTCCAATATCGACCATCACCCCAATGGCAATGGCAATACCTGAAAGGGCCACAATGTTGGCATCAACACCCATCCATTTCATAGCGATAAAGGTCATCAAAACACCAACGGGCAACAGGAACGAAACGATGATGGAAGCCCGGAGATTGACAATCAGTACGATAATAACAATGATGGCAATCAGTATCTCGTGTGACAAAGCGGATTCTAAAGTTCCTATTGTTTCCTGTATCAAACCGGTACGGTCGTAAAACGGAACAACAGTAACCTTCGAAACAGTGCCATCGGCCAGTGTTTTGGAAGGAAGTCCCGTTTCAATTTCGGCGATTTTCTTTTTGACATTGTTGATCACTTCCATCGGATTTGAACCGAATCGGGCAACAACCACTGCGCCGACGGCTTCAACGCCATCCTTGTCCAACCCGCCGCGACGGGGAGCCGGACCGAAGCTGACTTTTGCCACATCGCGAATTCGGACCGGAATATTATCGCGAACCGTGATAACAGCTTCGTTCAAATCGTCCAGACTTTTTACATAGCCCAAACCCCGGATTACATATTCAACTTTGTTCAACTCGATGGTCTCCGCGCCAATATCCAGATTGCTTTTGCTCACCGCCTGCATCACGTCCATCACCGAAACGCCATAAGCTTTCAGGGCATTTGGATCAACATCGACCTGATATTCTTTTACATAGCCACCAATACTTGCTACTTCGGAAACTCCGCTGGCCGATGAAAGTGAATATTTAACGTAAAAGTCCTGAATGGTTCGCAACTCCTGTGGATCCCAACCACCTGTTGGTTTGCCTGTTTTAGGGTCGCGGGCTTCGAGGGTGTACCAGAAAACCTGTCCCAGCGCTGTGGCATCGGGACCAAGCGTAGGTTGAACACCTTGCGGCAGAGTGCCTGATGGCAACGAGTTGAGTTTTTCCAGAATCCGCGAACGGCTCCAGTAGAACTCTACATCATCGTCAAAAATCAGATAAATGAACGACATTCCGAACATGGAAGTACTCCGGATGGTTTTCACTCCCGGAATTCCCAGCAACGAACTGCTAAGCGGATAAGTAATCTGGTCTTCAATGTCTTTTGGCGAACGGCCCATCCATTCGGTGGCAACAATCTGCTGATTGTCACCAATATCCGGAATGGCATCCACCGGAATAGGATCACGCGGGAGCATTCCTGTATGCCAGTTGAAGGGGGCATAGACGGTTCCCAGGAGAATGAAAACAACCAATAGCCCCAATGAAATCATCCGGTGTTCCAGGAAATATTTTAGAATTCTGTTTAACATGGAGTTATTTTTTAAAGTGGGCTCAGTTTTTAATGTTCAAATCGCTCAACTCAGGTTAAAGTTAAAGTCTGAAAATGGTGTAAATGAACGACATGCCAAACTTGGAAGTGCTTCGCACGAAACCCGCTTTCAGTGACGTGGCATTGAACCGGTATCTGCATCCATGTGACCCCCCATGTGCGTTGTGTCGGAAGTTTCCATTTTAACAAGTTCCATTCCGCAAATAGGGCAATCACCCGGTTTGTCTTTTTGCACTTCCGGATGCATGGGGCAGGTATAAATGGCCAATTCATCAGTTGTTGATTTAACTCCGGAATTTTTGGTGGCTGAATTGTTGCAGGCATTGAAAGTTACGCCAATTGAGGCAACGATCATGGTAATGATGATTATCTTTTTCATTTTGAAAGTTTTAAAAGTTTATTGATTTATTGAGTAACAAAGTTGGGTTTTGAATTTACGATACATCAGACCGATCAGTTTTTAGGGTGATGATTGGTATGCCCTGTCTTGATATTGAGCAGATTGCGGTAGCACTGATTTACCTTCGCTGTATCACCCATGAAGGTGTGTGTGGCCATCATGCTGCTGCCGTGCATGGTATTTCCACCCATCATGTTGTCTCCATCCATTATATCCTTGCAATAAACAAGATAATACTGGTTGCATATTGAGTCATTCAGGTGATAAAGACTGTCTTCCATCATTACATCAGGATCGGTAAATTCTCCCTTGGCACCGACATGCAAAATAAGCAAATCATCATTTTCCTTTGCTATCGCATAGCTTTTCAGTAACAGCGTTTCCGTTTTGGTTAGGTTGGCCCTGATCTCATCCTGTTTGTTTTCTTTGGCGCAACCAAAGGTGATTAAGACCAGGTATGAAATCACACCTGAAGTCAGAAGGGATTTTTTCATGTTCAAAAATTTAGGAATAAGTGAGAAATAAATTATAGGAATTGCAAAGAAGGTTTATAACCAGAAATCAGGTTAACCGGAGTGTTTATAGCTCATCCTTTTGAAAAGCAATTACTTCCAAAACGACAGCGATAAACGCAGGATTGTCAAAACAGTGAATCGTTGGTTGATCTCTGGAATAAGGTGGGTAATACTTTGAATCAGACCGTCAGTGTAAACCTGCCAGGTATAATTCAACTGCAGGAATAATTATGGAAATCAACCAGGGATTACCCTTTTCGGATGAATTTCAGCAACGGAAGTTGCCCAGTAATACCGGTAAATCTACGGTACCAGGTGGAAGGAATTTTCTAAGTTCAAAATCTGAACACAGGGTATTTTCAGGCAACTGAACTGTCACCGGAATTGATAACAGGATAGGATATGCGATGGGATAAACAGTAAAAATGCCCGGATCCATTGCCGGTTTTTCCATATCATCGGTTACCTTCGTTAAGGTGTGCTCATTGTGACATTTGTTACAGTCACCTTCGCAGCAATTGTGTGGAGTTGAAAAAACAGCCAATGACATCAACGAATTGCCACAGTAATGCCTGGTAATGGAAATTCCACTTGTTGAAACCAACAAAAGTGAAATAACGATTATATGGGCAATTCTTTTGAACATAATATTATTGTGGTTAACATTTAACGTGTCACTACCTGATTTGTTTTAAGGTGTTGGATTTTTAACATTTTATTAACAATATTCATGCTGTTGCCAACTTCCGAAATTACTAACTTTTCTCAGTGCCGGTAAAGGTAAATTGGCCCTCTTCTTTCAATTATTTTGTAATCTTGATTCAAGGAATAAAGTCACTTTCCCAAATCTGTTTTTATTCAAGGGATTTTCGAACTGAATTGCCTCAGGTAAATTAATTGAGAGATCATCATCGTCTTCTGTTAAACTGATCACTTATTTACCCAAATTGAGCGATTTGAAGAAGAAAATCGCTCAATCGATAAGGAAATTGTAAGCAATTCACTGATAATCGTTTTCAGGGTTCAACAATTTCCAAATCGGGGTTTACTTAAGAAAAGCATTTTTTCGCTTTACTCCAATCGCTCAACTTAGGTTTTACTTATCATTCAGATCAGGTTCAGTCTCATCTTTGTCAACCAAAACCAGTTTCTTGCTGCAAACAGGGCAGTTCAAAGGCTGGTCATAGGTTTTACTTCCTTCGCATTTTACGGGACATTGATATATGCTGCCATAAGGGTCGCCGCCTTTTTGGTTGTTATATCCGGCAGCCGGGGCTTGTGACTCTGTTATATCCTTATTGACAGCCACACTTTGCTGGCTATAGTTCGTTTCTTCGGTTGTCATGGTTTCTGTTTTTTGGGATTAATGTTTCATCCGATTTTTTTATTTAAATATAGGCAGGATGGAACCCGCAATTGAATTTTCATCCTTGGTTGTGGAATTCCTACTTGCTCGTTTGATTTTAATTCTTCTGACCGGCTTTTTTATCCTTTTCCAACTGTTTGAAATATCCCCTGAGTAAAAAATTACTTTGAATAGCCTTCAGGTCTTCATCCAGTTTTTGCGAACCTGACTCTAGGTTCTTAATGGTTTGTTTGATTCGTGCGCCCGATTCTTCATCGTGCATCAATACCCCAATGGCAGTATTCGGATTGCTGCCTGCCGTCTTTAGCTGGTTAACAAATACTGCAGCCGTATCTGAAATTTGCTGCAATTGCAATACCGACAATTTCAGGGAATTGAAAACTATGGTATCGGTGGTAAGCTCATTGGCAAGCGTCCCTTTTTTATTGAGACCTTCGCTGAATGTTGTCAGTGAACTGATCAGCTTCTGAGCCTTATCAGACGCCTGCTGAAGTGAAAGGGTAGTAGCCTCAAGTTGCGTATATACGGCATTGTCGTTTAATAATTTTCCCACTGTTCCTTCACCTTTGGCAAGTTTTGCGCTTATTAACTTAAAGTCATAGGTAATGGCCAGGAAATTTTTGTTGTTTTCCTGAAGGGTATTAATCATATCTTCTGAAGTAAAGGTTTTTTCAACCTTTAGCGTATCTCCTTCTTCAACCTGGGGTGAGCGTGAGGATCCACCATAAATAATCAGGATTTTGTTACCGATCAGGCCATCGGTGCTTAGTTTAACAAATGCATCCTTGCGGATGTATTGCTGCGCTTTTTCTTCCAGTTTCATCACCACCTTTACTTTTGTCTGAGCGTAAAATTCCAGACTGCTTATCGATCCGATTTTCACCCCTGAAAACCAGATGTTGTTGCCTGCCTGCAGCCCGCTCACATCGTCAAACAGCGTAACTACCTTAATTTTCCTGATAAAGGTCTGATGAATGTTTCCGATGGTGAGAATACCTGCCAACAGGAAGATAAGACCTGCAAAAACAAATATTCCCACAATCACGGCTCGTTTATTTGCTGGTTTAATCATGGCTTATTGTATAAAATTGTAATTGTAAAAGCTTTTGGTCTGCTCGTCAGTATCATTAAAAACATCTTCAAATTTCCCGATGTTGGTAAACCTTCCATCCATAAACATGGCCACCCGGTCGCCTGTTTCCCTGGCGCAGGTGAGGTCGTGGGTAATGATGATGGAGCTGGTGCTGTATTTTTCCTGCACGAGGTTTATCAGGTTATTGATTTCACCGGAGGTAATCGGGTCAAGCCCGGAGGTTGGCTCATCATAAAGCATGATCTCAGGTCGCAGGATCAGGGTGCGGGCGATGCCGATTCTTTTGCGCTGACCACCAGATAAATCGGCCGGCATCTGGTCAATTTTTTCTATTAACCCTACAGCTTCCAAAACCTCCATCACCGACTCATCTATTTCCTGTTTACCAATGCCCTTTACATTCATCCTGAGCGGAAACTCAAGATTCTGGCGGATGCTCATGCTATCGTATAATGCGCTGCTTTGAAACGAAAAACCAATTCGCAGGCGCAGCGCATTCAATTCTTTTTCAGGAAGGGTATCAACCTGTTGCCCCAGCACAACGACTTCGCCCTTATCGGGTTTGAGCAATCCAACCAGTATCCTAATCAAAACCGACTTCCCGCTTCCCGACTTGCCCAGCACGGCGACATTTTCCCCCTTGTAAACGCTGAGGTCAACGCCTTTTAATACGTCGAGTTCGCCAAAGGATTTGTACAAATCTTTGATGAAAATGACTGGTTCCCCGGGCCTTTCGATAACCGGTAATAGTTTGTTTTCCATTGCTAAAAATATCTTATCCAGTTCGAAATCTGAACTACTATGATTTCTTCAATGAAAATCAGGAACATAGCCATTACCACGGCCTGATTGGCAGCTTTACCCACGCCGCGCGTTCCCGAAGTTGCGTAATACCCTTTGTAACTTCCGACAATTCCGATCGTGAATCCGAAAACAATTGCCTTCACCACCGAAGTGAATAAATCGAGAAAATGGATGGTGGAGAAGGAGTTTTTGAAAAAGGTGATAAAACTGGTTGCTTCTTCGGACCGGACATTCACATAAGAGCCCAGCAATCCGACTACAATACAGTAAAATGAAAGGATGGGTATGGTAATCATGGTTGCTGTTACACGCGTAACCACCAGGTATTTGAATGGATTGATGGCCGATACTTCCATCGCATCAATCTGTTCGGTAACTTTCATGGAGCCTAATTCTGCCCCGATGCCTGAACCGACTTTGCCGGCGCAGATAAGCGCAGTGACTAGCGGACCCAGTGCCTTTACAATGGCAATGCCAATCAGTGAGGGTAACCAGGAGGAGGCGCCAAAATCTTCGAGCGAAGGGCGCGATTGCTTGGTGAACACGATACCGATAATGAATCCCGTAAGTGTAATCAGGGAAAGTGATCTTAATCCTATCTCAAAACACTGGTTGATGACTTCGCTGAAATGAAACGGCGGTATAAATGCCTGCCTGAAATATTGAATGACAAACCGGTATGCCTTATTAACGCCCGAAAAGAAATCATCAAGTCCTTCAGATAAAAGAAATTTTTTATTTCGGGCGCCAATCACCAGTTCGTATTATTAGAATGAATCAACAATAAACCTTGAAACTGGCCAGCAAATCAGCATGAAAAACAGGTATATTTCAATACAAAGGTGCGCCTTTTGTTGCTTTCGGGCGTTATATAATTCGGGAAATTGGTTACATGATTCACACATTTTCCGCTAAATGCAATGCTATTGAAAGGATGGATCTGCCAATTCAATGAGCTCAGGCTATTTTACCAGTCAGCTTTTTTCATCCTTTTTTCCTGACCTTATAATAGATTCCGACCACAATGACAAGAATAGCAAGGATGAGCACTATGCCCCATCCCATTCCTGCTCCCCAGCTCTGTAACCCAGGTTCATTCATCATAATTCACCAGTTAAATGTGAAAAAAATACAGTTTAAGCCCTTTGGTATTCCTGTGCTAAAGCGATGTATAAAGTGCAGCAATTATCCTGTGCATTTCTTCTTCACTTTTTCCGAGTCTGACCTGAAGTCTTTCAAATCCCTCCTTATTTTTCCCTTCAGCATAAATCAGTTCATTGCCAGGTGAGGTTTCAGATTCCTGGCAGAGAATGCGGATTCTTGATTTAACCTGATCTTTTAATTCAGTGACATTCATTGTATTTAAATTTTAATTGTGAATGAATCTACAGTGCAAAATTGGTAAATTAAGTTGCTTAAACTGTTACATAATTCTACGGTTTTATTACACATTTCACATATTTGGAATCGGTACAATAAGCTCATTAAAACAATAGAGGCTGCTCCGGTTCTGGAACAGCCTCTATAAGATTAGTAACAGCAGAGGTTATTTTTCAACCGGAACAGTTACCTTTTCTATAAATTCCACACTCAACTCAACCCTTCTGTTTCGGGTACGGCCGTCTACAGTGTTGTTGTCATCAACCGGGGTGGTTTCGCCATATCCGGAAGCTGCAATACGCTCAGGACTAATGCCTTTGCCTATCAGATAAACAGATACTGCTTCAGCCCTGTTTTGTGAAAGGGTCATGTTCATGCCATCGCCGCCGACATTGTCAGTATGTCCGCCAATAATTAGCTTATAGGTTGGGTTCTCAACCATCACTTTTACAACAGCATCAAGTATCGAAAACGAAACTGGTTTAATAGTGGACTTACCCGTATCAAATTTGATCCCCTGCAAAGCTTTCTGGAAAAGTGTTTTAACCTCTTTTGTGAGTTCAGGGCATCCGTCGTTTTCTTTCGTTCCTGTAACGGTAGGACATTTGTCGAGGTAATCGGGAATTCCATCCTTATCGGTATCAAGGGTACAGCCAAATTCATCAACCGTGGCTTTTGCCGGTGTCTGCGGACATTTATCCAAATGATCTGCAACGCCATCCTTATCTTCGTCAAGCGGACAGCCAGATGCATCGACCTGAATTCCGGAAGGTGTATTCGGACATTTGTCAAGATGATCGGCCACACCGTCATTGTCAGCATCAAGGGCACAACCATTGGCATCTACTTTAACGCCGGGACCTGTTTTCAGACATTTATCGAGATAATCGGGAACACCGTCTTTATCTTCGTCAAGCGGACAGCCTAAGTTATCAACCTTAATGTCGGCAGGAGTGTCGGAACATTTGTCAAGATAATCGGCGATACCATCCTTATCAGTATCGATGGGGCATCCTGCTTCATCTACCACAACGCCGACAGGAGTTTCGGGGCATTTATCCATTCGGTCAGCTACACCATCGGCGTCAGCATCACTTTTCTTGCCGAAATTAAATGTTAACCCGACTGAGTGGTGCAAAAAGAAGTCATTTGAATTTTTTACAAAATCATCTTTCCCATCACTTGTTGAATACATAAAAGTTTCCTGAAGGTTCAGGATCACAGCCTTGCCCATGCGTAAGTTAAGACCAGCTCCAAATGAAGGCGCTGCGAAGTCAAATTTTTCAACGTTGTTTGCGCCTTCCATTAAATTGGAAAACATCATTATCCCGCCGCCTGCAAATATATAAGGCCTGACAAAGTAATCAGCACCAATCAGGTTTAACCTGAAATTAATGGTTCCGGTAGTAAGCTGTTGGCGAAAACGGCTGGTTTCACCAATGTACCCGGTTTCACCTTTGGTCATCAGGAGAGATATATCAAGCCGGTTGCCTACCAATCGGGTCAGCGACAGGCCGCCAAATCCATAGAAGGCCTGATCGGTTTTGAAAAAATCATTCCCGAGGTCTCCGTTGTACTGAATGGCCCCGCCATGTAACCCAATGTTCCATCTTTTATCGGCCGTTTGTGCGGTAATGCTGAGCGCAAATGCAAGGCCCATAATTGCAAGTAGTAATTTTTTCATGTTGGTTAAATTTTGGTTTGAACTGATGATCTGTAACACTGCAAAGGTCTTACTCTGAGTAATAAAAAGTGTTACAGAACTTTGGAAAAATATTACATGATTCACACCTCTATGCGATTTGAAGCAACTCAGGATGATAAAATTGAGTGGGGTTGAGCCTGCCTGGCTGACAATTCAGTTTCAAAAGAAAAATTAGTTAACCAGTCAGACAGGGTTGAGGTAGACCGCCTAAAACCGGTTAAAGGGTGCTTCAACAGGAGATTATCCGGTAAGACTATCGCAATCTTTTAAGGAATATGTAATCGTCAGATATATAAGTATATAACAATATTATTCGCAGGTTAAAATAGCAGATGAGACAAGGAAGACTAAATTTATAAACGAATGATTGAACTGAAACAGCATGTTACGGGCCTATTGGTAATACTCTTTGAAAGAATGAAAAATATGGCAATCCAATGAATGCTGATCTGCCTGAATTCGTCAGGATAAAACTTAATTCAGATTAAACCTTTTCAGTAACAAGGTTCTGATGAAGTTTAAAATCAGAAGTATTGTGGAAAGTAAGCAAAGGGTATGTGTCTTTCATCACCCTGATGATCCAGTCGCCCTCGGCCAGGAAAACAGGATTACCATCCTTGTCAAAGGCGACAGACCCCGATTTACGGAGAAGGAATTTCTCCATCTCTTTTTTGTCGGTTGTTGTTACCCAGCATGCTTTGGTATAAGGCAGGCTGGCAAAGCTGCATTTGGCGCCGTATTCATGTTCCAGCCTGAACTTTATGACATCGTACTGAAGTTCACCCACGGTGCCGATGATTTTTTTATTGCCTGCAGGCACAATAAAAAGTTGTGCAAGACCTTCTCCGGCAAGTTGCCGGACACCTTTGTCGAGTTGCTTCGATCGGAATGGATCCAGATTGATGACTTCCTTGAGTATTTCAGGTGAAAAGCTGGGGATTCCTTTAAACATAAGGTTTTCGCCCTCGGTAAGGGTGTCGCCGATGGTAAAATCACCGTTATCAAATAATCCGACAACATCGCCTGGCCATGCTTCGTCGATGATGCTTTTGGCATTGGCCATGAAACTGGTAGGGGAGGAGAACCTTACTTTCTTGCAAAGCCGGCTGTGATAATAAAACTTATTACGTTCAAATTTGCCTGAACATATCCGCATAAAAGCGATTCGGTCGCGGTGGTTGGGATCCAGATTGGCATGGATTTTAAAAATAAATCCGGTGAGTTGTTCCTCAGCAGGCTCAACTACCCGACCCGATGCCTCAACTTTTCCCGGAGGTGGCGCAATACTAATGAAGGTGTCCAACAACTCTTTAACCCCGAAATTATTCAAAGCACTGCCAAAAAATAAAGGCGCCATGTAGCCTTCGAGGTAGAGGTTATGGTTGAAATTTTCATAAAAGTCACCAACAAAGCCGACTTCTTCTTTGGTTTTTGAAATCAACTCCTCACCCGCAAAATCTATAACAGACTGTGAATTAAGATCATCGGTTTCAATGATTTTTTCAGGCAGACTGATTTTTTCAGGAAGAAACAGGCTCACCTTTTTGCCGTAGATGTCATACACTCCTTTGAATGAATCTCCCTGACCGATAGGCCAGGTATATGGGCTGACGGCGATGTTCAGCTCTTTTTCCAACTCTTCAATCAAATCAAACGGGTCCCTGCCTTCGCGGTCCATTTTATTGATAAAAATCATAACCGGAGTGTGGCGCATCCGGCACACTTCCATTAGCTTGCGGGTTTGTTCTTCAACACCCTTCACCGAATCAACCACCAAAATAACACTGTCAACCGCAGTAAGCGTGCGATAGGTGTCCTCCGCAAAATCCTTGTGGCCTGGTGTATCCAGAATATTTACCCTGATGTCTTTATATTCAAAAGCCATGACAGAAGTAGATACGGAAATCCCCCTTTGCCGTTCAATTTCCATAAAGTCGGAAGTGGTCGTCTTTCGGATCTTGTTGCTTTTCACAGCACCGGCTGTTTGAATGGCGCCGCCCATAAGCAATAGTTTTTCGGTAAGGGTGGTTTTCCCGGCATCAGGGTGGCTGATGATGGCAAAAGTTCTTCGTTTGTTAATCTCAGTTTGAAGACTCATAAAACACAATGCTAAAGCCGGGGAATACCGGTTGTTTCAAAAAAAAATAGGTTTTACGGAAAACGCAGTAGAGCAATTAATCATTGGCGTACTGCAAACGCCACCCGGATGGGTAATCCTGGTAGTGCGATACCGCTTTAACTCTCAAAATATTGCTGTTCACATGATGCGGCAAAATTAGTAAAAAAATCGACAGAGTTTTTTGATCAGTTTTACTTTCACAAAAGGTTCGGCAAGTTGTATTGATTTGATTTTTTAATTCAGGAATTATTCCGTTGACTTAATACCTGAGCCTGCTTCGAAAAGTCAAAAAAGAGTCGCCATCCCGATTGCTAACAGGATGCTAAATTCTGTATAATATTGTATATCAATAATTTAAATTTGGTGTCCCGTACTTACCGGATTGTGTTTTAGCCCCGCCCACAGCAAATTGTGGGGCAGGCGCGGCGGGGTGGTGTCATATTCTCGGTATTCAGAGTGGACTCATACTTAGAGTTTTTTCGTTTTCAATCTCAGGCTGTTGCTTACGACCGATACCGAACTCAATGCCATGGCAGCCCCGGCAATCATGGGGTTTAGCATAAAGTCCCAAATCGGGAAAAGGATGCCTGCCGCAACGGGAATCCCAATCACATTGTAAAAGAAAGCCCAGAATAAATTCTGATGAATTGTATTTGTAGTCAGTTTTGACAATCGTATGGCTTTTGAGATCAATTGAAGGTCGGAGGAAATAATGGTCATTTTGGCAACGTCCATGGCAATATCAGAACCTTTTCCCATCGCTATGCTGACATCAGATTGAGCCAGGGCCTGGGAATCGTTGATGCCATCACCAACCATGGCAACAATCTTCCCCTTTTCCTGCAGTTGTCTGACAAATTCAGCTTTTTCAGCAGGCAACACTTCTGCTCTGAAATTTACCAGTCCTGCTTTCTCAGCGACAGCTTTTGCAGTTTGATGGTTATCGCCGGTAAGCATGTAAACTTCAATATTCTGATCCTGAAGTTCACGGATGGCTTTGGCAGATGTATCCTTAATTTTATCGGCAATGGCTATTATCGCCAGCAGTTCCGTGCCACGGGCAAAACAAACCACGGTATTGGCTTTTTCCTGCCATTTATTTATCTCGTATAGCTGGGTTTCGGTGATATTTACCCGATATTCGTCCAGCAGTTTTTTATTGCCAACCAGGTATGCGCTATTGTTATGGTATGCAATGGCTCCTCTACCCGTGATACTTTCAAATTTTTCAACCTGAGTGCGTGGTTCAATATTGGTTTTAAGCGAGGAAGTTACTGCTTCTGCCAGCGGATGCTCAGAATGGGATTCAATGGAGAAAAGGATTTGTTTTAAGCCCCTCTGTTCTGCTTCCGGAACAAACCACCTGAAGTCCGTAACGGCTGGTTTGCCATCGGTGATCGTGCCGGTTTTGTCAAGGATTACCACATTCACTTTATGCGCGGTTTCAAGACTTTCAGCATCCCTGATCAAAATGCCGTTTTCGGCACCTTTGCCCATGCCAACCATAATGGCGGTTGGGGTTGCCAGCCCTAAAGCACAAGGGCAGGCTATAACAAGTACCGACACCATAGCCAGCAAAGCCTGGGTCAGGGCATTTTCGCCGCCAAATATCATCCAGATTGCAAAACTGATCAGAGAGATCGACATTACTACCGGGACAAATATTCCGGCGATTTTATCCACAAGCCTTTGCACGGGTGGTTTGCTTCCCTGCGCTTGTTGAACCATCTTGATAATCTGGGCAAGAATGGTTTCGCCTCCTACCTTTTGGGCAACAAAAATAAAACTGCCTTTCTGATTGATAGTCCCTGCAAATATTTGGGAACCTGTTACCTTTTCAACAGCCAGTGATTCACCGGTAATTGTACTTTCGTCAATAAACGATGTTCCCGAAATAATCTCACCATCCACGGGAATCTTATCGCCGGGTTTAACCAGCAGTCTATCGCCTTTTTTTACCTGTGAAATGGCAATTTCCGTTTCCTGTCCATTCTTCTGAACTATGGTGACTGTTTTAGGCTGTAGCCCCATCAGCTTTTTGATGGCCGATGAAGTGCTGGATTTTGCCCTTTCTTCCAGAACTTTTCCCAGCAGAATAAATGCGATGATCACAGCAGAAGCTTCAAAATAAACATGTGGGTGCTGCCCCTGCCGAAGCCAGAATTGGGGAAACAGGGTGTTGAATAAGCTGAAAAGATAGGCAATACCTGTGCTTAGCGCAACAAGGGTATCCATGTTGGCTTTGCCATGTTTGGTCTGGATGAACGCATTGATGAAAAAACTACGGCCAAACCATGCGATAACCGGCGTGGTAAAAACCAGCATGATCCAGTTTGCATAAGGAATGTTCATCATAAACATGGCAATAACCACAACCGGTATGGCCAGAATTACTGCCCATAAGGTGTTTTTTTTGAGCTTTTTATAATACGACTGCTGAAGTTCTTCCTGGTGGTCAACTCCTTCCTCTTCAATAAGGAGATCATATCCAATTGCCTGGATAGCCGATTTGAATTCGGCAACATCAGAGGTTCCCGGTAAATATTCGACCCGGGCAGATGAATTGGCATAGTTTACCGAAGCATCAATTACGCCTTCCCGGGTTTTGAGCATGCTCTCCACACTAATGGCGCAGGAGGCGCAACTCAGCCCGGTTACCGGGAATGTTTTTATTATTGATTCAGCCATTGTGTTTGTCTTTCGCGACAAAGTTAAGACTTGCTCTTTTATTGAAAGCTTTCATGTCATCGCAACCAGAATAACGGATAATCAGGCTAAAAGTTGGGCGACAAGTCTAACATAGCTCACAATTTCACCTGCAAATATAATTTTCACCCAAATTGAGCGATATGAAAAAGAATATCGCTCAATCGATTAGGAAATTGTAAGCAATTCACTAAAAAAAAATCACAGTTCTGGTGAATTACAACAATTTCCAAATCGGGGTTTACCTAAGTTAATCGCTTTTCGCTTTGCTCAAATCGCTCAACTTAGGTTACAGACGATTCAACTCCGTGTTTTCGGAGTTGTATAATTTATTTATGAAAGTTGTTCTGCTAAGGTTTTAACAAATACCTTTGCACCGGTTTTTAAATAATAATTTGATGTCAGAAATTCTCAAACTTCAGCCTGCAGAGGCTTACCAGAAAATATCAGAAGGCGCTGTTTTTATCGATATTATTGATGAAGAAGGTAACAGTGTTGTTGCTTATGACGGAATTGAATCCACACAGGTTACTTTGCTACAGCTACTCGAAAAACAGCAGTGGCTGGATAAAGCCTCAACCTATATTACAGGTGGCTACGATGAAACCAGTGGATTTAAGGCTGCAAACCTTCTTTATCACCAGGGTTTTGAAAACGTGGGCTATGTTGCCGGCGGTGTTCAGGCATGGTTTCAGGAAGGCTTCCAGGTTAAGTACAATGTGAATGGTGGCTGCGGCACGGGAAGCTGTGATACCGGAGGTTGCGATACCGGCAGTTGTGGCACTGGCAGCGAAGAAGAAGACTCCTTCGGTGGCTGCGGTGGCTGCTCCTGCGGACACTAGGTACAGGGCGCAGGGCGAAGGGCGCAGGGCACAGGGCGAAGGGCGCAGGGCGCAGGGCTCATGGCGCAGGGCTCAGGGCACAGGGCACAGGGCACAGGGCTCAGGGCTCAGGGCACAGGGCACAGGGCCGGTGGCTGAGTGTTTTGCGACCAAAATGCTGAAATATACAAAAGGGCTGATTCGCGAAATGTATCGAAGCCACAAGGCATGCGTAGCGAAGCGAAGTCCCGCCCACTTCGGCGGGAGAGCATGGAAAGTTCCGTCCATCATCCCTACTTCTCCCCTCGTCCCATTTAGCTCAGGGCTCAGGGCCGGTGGCTGAGTGTTTTGCGACCAAAATGCTGAAATACACAAAAGGGCTGATTCGCGAAATGTATCGAAGCCACAAGGCATGCGTAGCGAAGCGAAGTCCCGCCCACTTCGGCGGGAGAGCATGGAAAGTTCCGTCCCTCGTCTCTACTTCCCGTCCCTCGTCCCATTTAGCACAGGGCACAGGGCCGGTGGCTGAGTGTTTTGCGACCAAAATGCTGAAATATACAAACGGGCTGATTCGCGAAATGTATCGAAGCCACAAGGCATGCGTAGCGAAGCGAAGTCCCGCCCACTTCGGCGGGAGAGCATGGGGCATGGCAATTAGAAATTGGCAATTAGAAATTAGAAATTAACTCTAAATCCCCAACTCTACCTGAAAAATCAGCAACAGGTTATTTTTATTTGCAACGCCTGAAACATACGATTCCTGGTTCCGGTAACCAATACTGCCCTGAAGTTTGGTGAGGTGCTTTCTGATGTATTTATTCACACCGATCAAATAATAGGAATCCCGGTTTGCTATGGGCCTGATTTCAATATCCGGTTCAACAAAAGAGTATCTTGCGGCAACCTCCCAATAGTTTGGAAAACAATAGCTCAACTGTGTATTGAGTCCATGGCCTGACATCACATAAGCCATTTGTGTTGAATCGGAGGGCGTGTATGTAAAAGCAGACTCCTTTACAGCCCGGCTGATATATTCCGAAGAAAGTGCCCATCCTCTGTATTTTAAAACCGCATCTGCGAAAAATCCGGTCAGGTCACGGTTTTCGTAAAGTTCAGTACCAATGGTTCCCCTCGTTCGCATGGCTTTCTGGTTGAACGAATAACCGGCAGCCAGCGATATTTTAGGCGTTGTTTCGAACTCCAGATCACCTTCCGAAAAATCGCCATCTTTCCTGAAACGTCCCAGTGGCATTATTTCTATCCGCCCGGTGTACATAAGGCCATTATCTGATTTTAACTGGTTACGGCCGTCGCCGGTGGAAACTGCGCCTTTGAGGTTGTAATTCAAACCTCCGAATTTATCGCTATAGTATGCAAAAATGCCAAAGTCGCGGTCAAGCGTGAAATTTGCATTTACATTTGACCGATCGTAAAACTGCTGCTGACCGCTTGAAATAATGCGCTCACGGTTGCCCGGAAGTTTACCTTGTCCGAATCCGATATAAAATTTTGGATTGAAATGATAGTAAACCATCGCATCGCGCACTACATTCGGTATATGGGTGTTATCCCAGTCCTGGTCGCCCCGTGAAAATGAGAGTTGCAGGTAGTACCTTAGTTTTTCACTTAGAATGTAGCCATCAAATCTCAATCTTAAGCGGCTTACCCTTGCTTCAACCTCCTCTGTTTGCAAATTCTCATCAAAAGTGAACCCAAGCCGGTTTTGCATCCTCAGTCTGATATTCACCCCAAACGTACTGTCAGGAGCATTAAACCCAAGCCCCTTATGGAACGAGATCATGGCCCGCTCATCCACCTCGGTTTGTGAGAAAAGGTTGCTCATGCTCATCAGGAGCAACACTATGAAAAGCAATATGCGTTTTGCCATAATCAATGAATTTAATCCTGATTCTATCTTCAATTTTTATCCGGTATTCTCAGTTTTTTAGAAGAAATTGGAAATTAGAAATTCTAACTTAATTATATGTTGACAGAACGGAGTGGTTCTTCGAATAATCAAGCATCTGTCCGGTATAATCTTCCGGGTATTCGACCTTTACATCCACTATCTTTCCGTTTTCAGTTACAGGAACAAATACAGGGTTGATAAATCCGCCGTAAGGTGCAATATTCAGTTTGGCAAAACGCTCCAGTACTTCCTGGTGCAATCCGGCATCAACTTTCACTCCGTATTTTTCAACAAGATCAGCTCCGGCGGCATAGTCGCCTTCCGATTTGATGCGTTGGATTTCGGCCAGCATTTGACCGAACAACCCGCGAAGTGCCTTGTAATCGTTTATTTTAACAAAGGTCTTTCCATCATTTGTGAACATTTCGATCACATTGCCAGCTTTACCCTTTTCAAGACACCATCCGGCAATCAACTGCCGGTTACGCATGTGTGCCTGTTCAATGTTCTTACCGGGCTGAATGCGGGTAAGCTGGGTAATCAATCCGTTGCGGATATAACTGTTGTATTCGGTTTTGTAAACATCTTCGCTATTAAAAAGTCCGATTTCTATCATTTTCGGATCGGCCATGTAATACAGTGCGAAAAGGTCGGCGCGGGCTTCCTCAAGTGCCGATCCATAGTTCTTTAGCTCATCGCCATGGGTTTCAGGGAGCAATTGTCCTGAGCCATGTCCCAGGCATTCATGAAGGTCGGTATGCAGGTTGCTGGCGAGACTTCCATATTTTTTGGCCATTTCAATTTCCTGAGGTGAGCCGGCAAACTCTTCTATCATGCCGTTGCCTATTGCTGCCTGATCGTAAGCATAGGTAATATTCTCGATGGTCACCGATTTTGAACCGTGCTCTTTCCTGATCCAGTCGGCATTCGGGAGGTTGATTCCGATTGGAGTTGACGGATAACAATCGCCACCTAACTGCGCAACCGTAATAACTTTGGCCGACACCCCTTTAACCTCTTTTTTTCTAAATTTTGGATCAACCGGTGAGTTATCTTCAAACCACTGGGCATTGCTGCTGATGGTTTCGGCGCGTTTGGTAGCAAAAAGATCCTTAAAATTAACAATACTTTCCCAAGTCGCTTTCAGCCCCAGCGGATCGCCGTAATTTTCAATAAACCCATTGACAAAGTCAATATGAGAATCAAGGTCTTTTACCCACAATACATTATATTCATCCCAGGTTTGCAAATCACCGGTCTGATAATATTTCACCAGTGATTCAATAACCATTTTCTGATGCGGGTTTTCAGCTACGCCGGCGGCTTTATCAAGCCAGAAAACAATCTGTTCAATTGCCTGACTATACAATCCGCCAACTTTGTAAACTTCTTCCGAAATTACGCCATCTTTTTTCACCAGTTTACTGTTTAACCCAAAAGAAATCAATGTATCGCTGCCGTTCTTAATGGCGTCGGCTTTCATGTTACTGTAAAAAGCATCCGTTTCTTTTTCACTTACGCCATCGTAAAAGTTGCAGGCAGAGCTCAGCAGCAGGTCTTTGCCGGCTTCCTGGCTCACTGCTTTTGGTGCAATGGTAGGGTCGAAAATAACGGGAATAATCTCAGCAATAAAATCTTCTTTGGTTTGTCCATCACGTAAAGGAAAAGTCCCCACTTTGGTTTCCTGTATAAGGTACTCCAGATAATCCGGGCTTACCTCAGGCAGGAACTTGTCTTTTGAATAATGATGGTGAATTCCATTGCTGAACCAAACGCGTTTGGTATAAACCATAAACTGCTTAAAGTCTTCAGAATTGCGGTCTCCTTTGTAATTCTCAACGATATTTTCGAGTGTTCGGCGAACAGCCAGGTTGTATTTGTAATTCTGGTCGAATAATATATCGCGTCCGGCTATGGCTGCCTGGCTCAGGTAATAAACCAGTTCCTTTTGCTGAAGCGATAATGAATCGAAGCCCGGCACCTGGTAGCGCATAATCTTAAGGTCGGCGAATTGCTCGAGCAGGAATTTGAACTCTTCCGTTTTAACTTCTTTTGAAGATTGCTGATCGCAGGCGGAAATAATAAAACTCATAGAGGCAAGTGTAAGGAAAACAATTTTTTTCATACGAACAATTTATTGGATGTTTGGTTACCAGTTATTGCGTTGATCCGTGATCAACCCATTTTCAAAAACAGGAAGGCTTTCGGAAATCCCTGTATTTATGGTATAATCGGGCATGGGGTCAACACCGAGACCAAGTAGCCGCTGGTAATGTGAAGTTTTCATAATTGCATTTTTCAGATTTTTTTTCGCGTCCAGCCAAAGTCTTAAGGCCATAATCCCCGCATCACATTTACTTATGAATTCTTTATTTTCTATCAGCATTTCAATGAGTGCCCCTGCACACAAGGTGTCTTCTGTACTGAAGAGGTTTTTCCAGCCAGAGCAGAGAATAACAACATTTTCGTTATGCTTACTCAGCCATTCTGCAACAACTGGAAGGTTGGTGAATGCGGCTGCTACAACCGGTCCGCTCTCAGCAGCCAGTTTCATAGCAACAGTACCATTGGTAGTCGAATAAACAATGGTTTTTCCCTTGATTTCAGGAGTCATAAAATCAGTGGCAGAATTCCCGAAATCGGCAAACGGAAGTTTTAATCCGTCGCGTTCAGCGGCAACCGGATACCCCTTTTGCTTCATTTCTTCAATTTCAGCAAGGGAAGCAACCGGTATTACGGCTTCAACTCCATAGTCAAAAGCTGAGATAACCGAAGTGGTGAAGCGCAACACATCAATTACTGCTGTGATATGCTTTCCGGTGGTTGTACGGAATGGATAAAGTGCCGGACTCAGGCTAACTTCAAGGGTTCTGGGCATTGGAATCGGGTTTTATGAGAAATGGAAGAGGAATACTGGAATACTGGAAGAATGGAAGAATGGAATCCAGGCTGCCGGCTGGCGGTGTTGAAACAATGGGAAATCAGCAATGCTATGAATGAGTAAAATAAATGCATCGGCTGATTATTTGAATTCATTTTCCCAGGTACCATCTTTTTGCCTGACCTGTAATGATTTGATTAATTGAATCAATTCATTTTCAGTTTTATAATGAAGAATATCCATCTTTTCATAAGCTGTTTCACTGATTTGACCTGCAAGCTGGAAACTGCTGAAACATGAATGATATTCCCCGGAAGAAGCAAGTGCTAAATTACAGAAATTAAGATATTCTTTCAGGCTTTTTCTTGAATGCCCTTCAGCAATATTTCTGCTTATTGAGTTACAAGCATCTATGCAGTTGGACGAAACCTTCTTCAACTCAAAAGGAAAATCCATCAGGTGTGAGCAGGTTAAAATATAAAGTTCTATAGCATCATTCCAAACTCTGAGTTGCTTAAAACCTCTGTTTATGTCCCTTCTTTCCGACATTAAAATTGATGTTCTGCTATCTGGAAAAAAAACTTATTGGCATAACCCTCCAGCCGAAGGCTCAATCCATGATTCCACCATTTCATTTGTCACCCTGAGCGAAGTCGAAGGGCCGCCATTCCATCATTCCATCATTCCATTCTTCCACCCAAGACTATCCTTTTTAGAAAGGCATCTTTACCACCCTTGCTTTTAATGCTTTATCGCGGATGCTAATCAATATTTCAGTTCCTGTTTTAGCTAGTTCGGTGGGAACATAGCCCATCCCGATATTTACTTTAAGAGAAGGGGATGGAGTGCCGGAGGTTACTTCTCCGATGGTATTGCCATTTGCATCCACAATCGGATAATGCTGACGGGGAATTCCTCTGTCAATCATTTCAAAACCCACGAGTTTCTTTGTAACGCCTTCGGTTTTCTGTTTCAGCAGCGCTGCCTTATTGATAAACTCTTTTTCATCGGTAAATTTGGTAATCCAACCCAAACCTGCTTCAATAGGAGAGGTGGTGTCGTTAATGTCGTGACCATAAAGGCAGAAGCCCATTTCCAGGCGAAGCGTGTCGCGTGCGCCAAGTCCGATGGGTTTAATGCCAAATTCAGCACCAGCTTCAAATACGGCCTTCCAGATTTTTGGCGCATCCTCGTTGGAGAAATATATCTCACAGCCACCCGATCCGGTGTAACCTGTGGTTGAAAAAATTACATCTTTTACACCGGCAAAAGTCAGCTTTTTAAAGGTATAATATTCCATATCGGTTACAGTGGTGTCTGTGAGCTTTTGCATGGCTTTCAGCGCAAGAGGGCCCTGAATGGCAAGTTGTGAAATTTCATCTGAGGCATTATACAAATTCGCCCCGATTTTATTCTGGCTGTTCACCCATGCCCAGTCTTTATCAATATTTGCAGCGTTTACAACCAGGAGGTAGGTTTCTGCGTTGACACGATAAACCAGCAGATCGTCAACAATGCCACCTTTATCGTTGGGAAAGCAGCTATACTGCACCTTGCCATCGACCAGTTTTGACGCATCGTTCGAGGTAACCCACTGAACAAATTCAAGCGCTTTCGGGCCTTTTACCCAGAATTCGCCCATGTGCGATACATCGAATACCCCCAAAGCTTTACGCACTGTTTCGTGCTCAATCAGAAGTCCTTCGTACTGAACCGGCATGTAGTACCCGGCAAACTCAACCATTTTAGCGCCAAATGCTTCGTGAAGCGCTGTAAATGCTGTATATTTCATAATTGTTTAGTTAATGATTAGAACAGGCAAACCTAAAGTTTTTTTTTGGATTCAGGGTTAGATTTGTGCAGAAATTAGTCCCTCCTAAATGTTTTTATAGCCCGAATGAGAACAACTTTCTTTGCGAAGCTTTGAAAAGGTTAAGGCTAAGGTTAAGGTTAAGGTTAAGCCTGCCTGGCTGACAAATTAGTTCCTAAAGAAAGATTAGTTAGCCAGTCAGACAGGGTTAAGGTTAAGCAGCTCCTAAGCTTAATTCCTACAACTTAATATTTACATCAACCCTTTCGGATTTCAGATTTCGGATTTCGGATTGCGAATTTCGGATTTCGGATTTCGGAATTAGGATTGCGGATTTCGGATTTAGCTTCGCTGAGCTCCGCTTCGCTCCGGTTCGGATTGCGGAATTCGGATTGCGGATATCGGATTTCGGATTGTGGAATTCCTGCTTCCTACTTTTGACTTCTGACCTCCGACCTCCGACCTCGGTCCCTGAGCTCTTGTCGAAGGGCTGACTTCTTACCTCTTACCTCTTCATTCATTCCATCATTCCATCCTTCCATCCTTCCATTATTCCGTTCTTCCAATCTTCCACTATTCCAATCATCACTTTTTTTCGGATTCCTGAGAAATTACGCTCTGCCTCTCTTTAAAAACTACCCTTAGCGTCCTCGCTAAGGGCTACCAAAACTCTCACTCTTCCATTATTCTCCCGCCATTGGCAGTTTGCCCCCTTTTTCAGGGGAACTCCGTTCTACTTCGAGAGGCGAACATCGCTTATTTATTCTCCATTATTTTACCCAAAGCTTGAGGAACCATCAATTCCACTTCCACCATTCCATCATTCCATTCCCCCTTCACCCTACTTCACCACCTTCGCACTCCCCACCGTTTTACCCGAATAAACCAACCTTAATCTCATTGTCAGACAGGATTAACAGGATCAACAGGATTTAAAGGCAATTTTTAATTCGTCATTCGTCGTTCGTCATTCGTCATTTGTCATTCGTCATTCGTCATTCGTCATTCAAAATTTCTTCACCACCTTCGCACTCCCCACCGTTTTACCCCGATAAACCAACCTTAATCTCATTGTCAGACAGGATTAACAGGATCAACAGGATTTAAAGGCAATTTTTAATTCGTCATTCGTCATTCGTCATTCGTCATTCGTCATTCGTCATTCGTCATTCAAAATTACTTCACCACCTTCGCGCTCCCCACCGTCTTATCCTTATAAACCAACCTTAACAGATACATCCCCGACGCCCAGTTTGAAGCATCGAATTGCACTATCAACTGCCCGTGGGTAAGCTTTTGTTCAGTAATAAACCGGCCGCTCAAATCAAAAACCTGCAGGGTGCTTTGTTGCTGGTAGTTGCTATGGTACAGGGCTGTTTTTAAGCCTTTGTTGTTGTTGCGGATGGCAATAAACTCGGGCAGCCGAACCTGAAATACATCGCTTACCGGGTTGGGGTAAACCTCCATCACCGCTATATCGGGCAGGGTGGCGAGGTGTTCAGCGCTTACCACAATATCGCACTCCTCCATTCCAATGGTATCGTGCGGGGCCACGCCGCCCGGGGCAGGCGTAATCGTATTCGCGAGGGTGGGGTAGTACACATCGTCTTCAAGGGTGGAGGTGAGTTTGAAAAGATAGGTATTGCTTGGTGGGCCGTAAGGATTGTATCCAGCAGTACCGGTTGCAAGGATTTTATTGTCATGAGTTGTATTGACATAATAACCGGGACCTATCAGACTTTCAAATATGGCACGAGAAAATAATATATTTCCCAGGGCGTCAATCATTTTTATATTCACTTGCCAATCGTAAGTTGGCGGGGGGTAATATATATCTGTTTCAGAAATAACAATGGTACTATCCTGCATCCATGCATGACAATTAGAATTTCCTTCATCGCCATTATTCAAGTTGTAAAATTGCTGAATTGAATCGTTTAAATGATGAATCCGGATACTTGACAAAGCCCGGGTTTGTCCTGTACTGTATATGGTGCCATTTAAAGCCTGTATTGAACACTGGTCATATGCATAAGGCAGTGAATCAACTCCGTAATGCAGTATTTTATATTCGATCAGGTTGCCATCCAAATCAATATTAACACTCACTGGTTTAATACAACAATCCGGGACATCCGGCTTATATTCGCCATAACCTGTAGCCAGAATGGGAATTGTAAGCCTGAATTATTCCTCCGCCATTGCCAGAAGGAACTCCAGGTCCGTCCGTTGGCATTGGCCGGTCACATAAAACGCCTGTTCTTGCTAATTCGATTTTACTATTGTTCATAACCACATGTCCCTGATTGGTGCTGGGAGTCTGAGACAGGGAAGGATTACCCCATACTTCAACACCCTGCCATAATTCGTCTCCACAAGTCGAGGTAAGTATGCTGTTAGTAGTCATATTCAGTTTAGCTCCACGGCCAACATTAACATTTGCACTTCGGAAAAACTTGAGCGTAGTTCCGGTAAGGTTAAGCGTTGCGCCAGATGATATGTAAAGGTCGTCAAAAAACTTATATGTACCAACATTCCAGTTAGTGGTAGCAATAATCTGTTTTAGTGGTGGAACGCCTAATACAACAAGGGCATTAGACATGGTGATCGCTATGCCGCCTATTCCGGTAAGAAAGCCTGATTGCAGATTGATATTGGCGATGCCATCCATAAAAACATTGGCTCCCGGTTTAATGGTAATTTTTCCTCCGGATTCAACTACCAGTTGCCCGTTTTCACGTATAACAAGATTGCCGCAATCTTCGATAATCAGTTCGCAACCGGATTTAACGATCAGTTTTGCATCATTCTGAATTGTCATCAGCTTCCAGCCTGAATGTAGAATTCGCTTTTTTCCGAAACAATCAAACGACTTGTGTTCGAAAGGGTCAGTTGGCTGTTTTCCTGGCAATCGAATGTGGTGATTGGTGCAAATTGCAGAGTCTCAGTGTTCCGGTTAATCTGGCAGGGAGTATTATTCTGCTTCAGCAGCAGGGTGTCATCATCATATACATACAACGATTCAGGAAGGGCTATTTTTCCGGTCCAGGCAACGCTATTGTCCAACCTGTTGTGGCCCCAGTCAATGGTTACTTTGTAATCATCATTTGAAAGCTTTTCCATTCTGATATTCAGACCGGTCAAGTAGATGGTTTCGTTGTTCACCAAGCCGAATGACGTGTTAATAGAAATATTCCCATCATCATCACTGGTATTATAGAAAGTTGTTGTGTTAACCGGAGCCGGATTTGAAGACAGATTAAATGCTCTTGTCCCTTGGAATACATCCCTTTCGTCCATTAGGAATGGCATAGAGTCGTTTCTGACCCATTGCCCATTCACAATTAATTGTTTGAGTTCAGCTCTCTCTCTCTCTCCCTCTCCCTCTCTCTCTACGCAAACGTTTGATGCAGTCTTCATAAATATATATTCAACCTGGTTAGAAATATTGCATTCAGATACTATTCCATAACTGTTGGCTAATATATATTAAAAAAGGGCTAAAATAACATGGAATCTGAAATTTAATATCAGGCCAAAGATTCCCTGATTTCTCAGATAATATCCCGACAAAAGTTTCGTTTCCAACAAAAAATATAAAATCTTTGATTTGGAATTTAATAATTGTATCTTTGTCGCTTCAAAAACAATTCAATCCCGCTCTCTTTTATTCTTCCAGTACTTTTTAATTTCAACAGGTAGCCAGAATATTCCGGGACGCGGAATCTTTTATTAATCTTATTATTTCCGATCATTTTTTCAGATCACAAATCAATCACTTATTTTATGTACGATATTATTGAGCTTAACAACAAGCCTTTAGAGGAGTTGAAAGTCATTGCCCGCGGGCTGAGCATTCCCAGGTATGATTCAATGAAGAAACAGGACCTGGTTTATCAGATACTTGATTTCCAAGCTTTAAACCCATCGAGGGAGATGCTTGAAAAAGAAAAAGCTGCGCGTGAAAACAAATTCAAGCGCCAGCGTATTCCCGACGAGCGCTTTGCCAAAGGGAAACCCAAATTTGACAAAAGCACTCAGGGAAGCCCGATTGCTTCTTCCAACCCCTCTGTAGCGGCAACATCCGGCGCCGCAGCAGAGCCTGAAAAGACCCAGGTTTCAGTTGACCCGGAACCAGCAGTAGCTCCACCGGCAGCAGAACAACGGCCGAAAACTCAGGATAAGCCAAGACGTGGCCGTCCCAAACGTGAAGATAGCCCTGTTAAAAAGCCGGTTATTCCTCCTGTCTCGAAGAGTGACCACATTGATGAAGAAGCCATACGGCTCAGTTCCGAACCTATCATTGAGGATATCGAGGATATTATTGTAGAGGATGTTCCGATTATTGAACAGCCCGTTGTTGAGGTCGAAATTCAGCAGCCAATCGCTGTGGAAGATTTTTCAAACCCGTTGCCTCCGCCGCCACCGCCTGTTGAAAGGTATAATGAACCGGAACCCTTCAGGCCCAACGGTGACCGCTATTCACGCGAATTCAGCAATCCACGGCAACCACGTTTTCCTGAGCAGCGTAAACGTGAAGAATATACCTGGGAGTTTGATGGCTTTATTTCAAGCGACGGCGTTCTTGAGATTATGCCCGACGGCTATGGATTTCTCCGTTCATCGGATTATCATTACCTGAATTCACCCGATGATGTTTATGTTTCGCAATCACAGATCAAGCTCTTCGGCCTGAAAACCGGTGATACCGTCCGCGGTACCATTCGTCCGCCGAAAGAAGGTGAGAAATATTTCCCGCTGATAAAAGTGGAGCTTATCAATGGCCGCACCCCCGATGAAGTACGCGACAGAATTCCTTTCGATTACCTTACACCACTCTTCCCGGAGAAAAAATTCAACCTGACCGGACATCCCGGGAACAACCTTTCAACCAGAGTGATTGATCTTTTCTCACCGATAGGTAAAGGACAACGTGGATTAATAGTTGCTCAGCCCAAGACCGGTAAAACAGTGTTGCTGAAGGAAATTGCCAATGCTATCGCTTTTAACCATCCGGAGGTTTATCTGATTGTGTTACTGATTGATGAAAGGCCTGAGGAAGTTACCGATATGGCCCGCAGCGTAAAAGCAGAAGTTATTGCTTCTACTTTCGATGAACCGGCCGATCGCCACGTCAAAATTGCAAACATCGTTCTTGAAAAAGCGAAAAGAATGACGGAATGCGGACACGATGTCGTTATCCTGCTCGACTCCATTACCCGTCTTGCCAGGGCTTACAATACGGTTTCACCGGCATCGGGAAAAGTTCTGTCAGGTGGGGTAGAGGCCAACGCACTGCAGAAACCAAAACGTTTCTTCGGAGCTGCCCGTCAGATTGAGAACGGCGGATCGCTGACCATCATTGCCACTGCCCTGATTGACACAGGATCAAAAATGGATGAGGTTATCTTCGAAGAATTCAAAGGAACCGGTAACATGGAGCTCCAGCTCGACCGCAAACTTTCGAACAAACGAATCTATCCTGCCATCGATATCGTTGCATCCAGCACCCGTCGCGAAGATCTGCTGCTTGACAAAGAAACACTCCAACGTATCTGGGTGCTC
>JBBQIQ010000036.1:0-28921 GCA_038325075.1 Bacteroidales bacterium
GACCGAAATAACCAGGAAACTCACGATAATAACAATAAACGGTGCCAGGTTATACAGGAATTTATCTGCATTCTTAGGCGTAATCAGTTCCTTCATCAGCAGTTTGATGAAGTCGGCAATGGTCTGCAGCAATCCCCAGGGGCCTACCCTCATGGGGCCCATACGTTGCTGGAAGGCAGCGCAGACCTTGCGTTCAGCATAAACCAGGAAGAGGCCGAACAGTGCTACAAACAGCAGGTAGGCCACGCCAACAATTGTCCATTCAATGGCAAGGGTAGCAGTCGGTGAAAACTGTGACGACAGCCCTTCGTGTATGGATTTTGTCAGTGTTGTGAAATCGTAGATATTGAATGCCATCTTATTTAAGTTCGATGTTTCTTCAGATTTTTAACGGTCAATGTCGGGTATTACCAGGTCGAAGGTTGACATAATGGCAACCAGGTCGGCGATTTTCCATCCTTTGGCGATGTGATTAATGGCAAACAGGTTCGAGAATCGCGGAGAGCGGAATTTAACCCTGTAAGGATTCTTTTTGCCATCGGATACGATGAAAACACCAAATTCACCACGGGCAGTTTCAACGCGCTGATAGAATTCGCCTTCGGGCAGTTTGACCACTCCTTTCATTTTTACTGCATAATCGCCTTCAGGAATATTATCGATCAGTTGTTCGATGATGTTCATCGACTCCCACATCTCAGCCATACGAACCTGATAGCGGGCATACGTATCGCCGACATCACTCAGTATTTCATTGAAAGTTACTTTGTCGTAAGCACTGTAAGGCCTGTGTTTCCTCAGGTCGCAGGCAAACCCGGATGCACGGCCGGTAGGACCGGTAACGCCATAAGCGATGGCATCTTCTTTCGACAGAATTCCAACACCTTTTGTACGTTCAGTAAAAATTACATTGCCTGAAAGCAGCCGGTCATATTCGGGAAGCTTTGTTCTGAATTTTTTGATAAATGCTTTTACATCGCGCTGGAAATCCGGATGAATGTCGAACATTAAACCACCGGGAATGCTGTAATTCACAGTCAGGCGGGCACCGCATGTTTCTTCAAAGATATCCAGGATGTCTTCGCGGTCGCGGAGGCCATAAAAGAAGGTAGTCAGAGCGCCCATATCCATGCCCATCACGCACCACCACAACTGGTGTGAAGCCAGACGGGAAAGCTCCGACATGATAGTCCGGATATACTTAACCCTTTCGGGGACTTCAACCTGCAGTGCATTCTCAACACAGAGTGCAACTGCTTCATTGTTTTGGTGGGCCGAAAGATAATCCATTCGGTCGGTCAGATGCCCGATTTGCGGGTATGTGAGGGACTCTGTCATCTTTTCTATCCCGCTGTGGATATAACCAATGTGTGGCTGAACGTTATGGACGATTTCGCCTTCGAGTTGAACCAGCAGACGCAATACACCGTGGGTACTCGGGTGCTGAGGCCCCATATTGATCAGGTACTCATCGGTCCTGATGTCATCGGTGGTAATCAATACTTCTTTAAGCTCATCCATGGCTATCGCGATACGATGTGAATGTCGTCTTTATAATCTTTACGCAAAGGGTATCCCCAATTATCATCAAGGAACATTCTGCGCAGGTCGGGATGGTTGTTGAAATGAATTCCCAACAGGTCAAATGCTTCCCTTTCGTGAAATTCAGCCGTTGGCCAGATGTCGGCAACTGAATCTATAGCCGGGTTATCACGGCCGTCAGTCTTGATTTTCACGACTATCATGTGATTGTGCAATGTTGATTCCAGGTGATAGACCATTTGCATGTGATCGGCATGGTCAACCCCCGAAACGCATATCAGGTAGTCAAAAGCAAGCGTCACATCTTCTTTCAGCCGCAACATAAAATCATGCATCTTCGCGAACGGAACAAAGGTTTCAACATACTGTGCACCTTGCCTGGTTTCAGCTTCAGCCTCTATCTGACCGATTGCATTTGTAAGTAACTCGTTTGTCATTGCATTGTATCGGTTTGTGAAAATTCCCTGAAAAGATGAATTATTTGGCTTTTTTCCTTCTTGAGAATTTGCGCTCACGGCGGATTTTTTTCTGCAGTTGCTTCATGCCATAAAGCAGTGCTTCAGGGCGTGGCGGGCATCCGGGGATGTAAACATCTACCGGAATTACATGGTCGGCTCCTTTTACAATGGAATAACTGTTGTAATAGAACGGGCCTCCTGAAACGGCGCAGGCACCCATTGCGATCACATATTTCGGATCGGCCATCTGATCGTAAAGCCGCTTCAGTACAGGGGCCATTTTATAATTGATGGAACCGCTGATGATGATCATATCGGCCTGGCGGGGCGTTGCACGGGCCACTTCGAATCCGAAACGGGCCATATCGTGACGTGAAGCGCCGACAGCCATAAATTCTATGGCGCAGCAGCGTGTTCCGAAAGTAAGGGGCCACAATGAATTTGACCTTGCCCAGTTGACCAGATCATCCAGTTTGGTAAGAAGAATACTTCCCCCTTCATGTAACTCTACAGGTGGGTAGTCATTGACTTCAATATCCTGTTTCTTTTTGATTATTCCCATTTCAGTGCATGTTTTTTCCAGCCATAAAGCAGGCCAAGTCCGAGAATGAAGAAGAAGATGATAATTTCGATAAATGCACTGATTCCGGTCTCAGCCATTACCGTGGCCCAGGGGAAAATAAAAACTGTTTCCACATCGAAGATCAGAAATAGAATGGCAAACAGGTAATAACCTACCGTATATTGCAACCACGACCCGCCTATGGTCTCGATTCCACACTCATAAGGCTCAAATTTTGCAGGGTTGGATGATGTTGGCGGAATAAAAGATGAGAACAACAAAGCGCCCCCAACCAACACAACCCCAACGATAAAAAACAATACAAGTGACTGACTGTCCATGTTTTAAGATATTTAGGTATCTACATTTGTCGAAGTGGCAAAAGTAGGTATTGTTGTACATGTTTTTAAAAAATTGTTAAATGTATAATTAATTTAGAATCTGTCAAAATAACCGGCTTGCCTGATGCCCTCCAAAACCGTTCAAAAATAGCTGAATATGTTGACCAATTTGCTGAAACAGAATGAAGCTAATCAGTTCCTGAGGTGATTTAACTCATGGGCAGAACAATAAAAATTCATGATGACATGTCAGTATTAACATATAATAGCTTATTTTTGTACTCTGAAAAAGAACAATTATGATCAGGGCGCTTAAAAATATTGCCATATTTCTGTTGCTGGCTTCATTCCTGTTGCCGTCTTCAGGTATGCTTGTTTTTATTCACCATTGCCAATCGATGGGTATCACCTTGCACAGCTTTGACGGCAGTAATTCCTGCTGCATAAAGGATGCAGGCCTTTTCAGGACATTGGATCAGAATGACAATCTGAGCTCTTTGTCGGGAAACAAATTCTATGATACTTTCATTTCTGAAAAACCCTGTTGCTCCGATTCCCAACTTTTTATAAAGATTAATCAGGACTACCTTTCTTCCTTTTACAAGACTTTTCAGGCAAATATTTTATTGGTTGAGTTACCTGATTTCACTCACATCAGACCTGCTATTTATTCATTAAATCTTCGGGGTTCCGTTTCTGATATTCCTGACCCACCTGGAACAGACACTTACCTGTTTACATCCACATTCAGATTATGATTTTCTGTTAATCACAACATGAGCATGCCACAAAGCATGCTTAGCTGCTTTTAACTAATCTTTACAACAATTTATAAACAGAAAATCATGAGAATAATATTCTACGCCTGCGGCATCAGCATTCTGCTGCTTGTATTTCCAGGCAAATCAATAGCCCAAAGAATTATTAAAGGAACCGTTACCGAGCTGAATGCCAATGGCAAAAAGGCCCCTTTGCCTTTTGCTAATATTCACTGGCTGGGAACCCTGGAAGGAACGGTCGCCGATGAATCCGGACAGTTTAAGCTTAATAAAACCAAAGACGGTCCTTCACAACTTGTGGCCAGTTTTGTCGGTTATCTTAACGATACTATTTTAATATCTCCCAATCAATCTTCGGTTGAGATCATCCTTCGACAAGGTGCTGATCTGAGACAGGTAGAAATTAAAGAGCGGATGAGCGGAAGCTTTATATCCTCTCTAAAACCGATAAAGACAGAAATCATCACTATTGCCGGTCTGCAAAAACTGGCCTGCTGCAACCTTTCTGAGAGTTTCGAGAACAATGCTACGGTTGATGTTGGCTTCTCCGATGCGGTAACCGGTGCAAAACAAATTCAAATGCTGGGCCTGGCAGGCGTTTACAGCCAGTTGATGGTCGAAAATATTCCTTTTACCAGAGGGCTCGGATCGGCATTCGGGCTGACATATATTCCCGGAACCTGGATGGAATCCATCCAGATTTCTAAAGGAGCATCTTCCGTGGTAAACGGATATGAGTCAACCACGGGGCAAATTAATGCCGAATTCCGTAAGCCCTGGAATACCGATAAGTTTTTCCTGAATGTTTACGGAAACAACGAAGGCAGGCTTGAGATGAATGCGCATGCTTCCCATGTTATAAGGGAGGATAAACTAAGCACATTGGTTCTGGCTCATGCATCCACCCAGTTGAGCAGGATTGATATGAACCACGATGGTTTCCTTGATCAGCCTTTGTCGAAGCAGATCAATGTTTCCAACCGCTGGAGCTACGAGAAGCAAGGGGTTACCGAATCAAAATTCGGCTTCAACTACCTTTATGATGAAAGGCAGGGTGGGCAACTGATCGGCCTAAAAACCAACGAAGCCATTGCCAACGGTAACTATGTGATGAAAGTAGTGACCCGCCGGGCCCAGGTATATGATAAAACCGGGTTTATTTTCCGGAATATTCCCAATACCAGTCTGGGATTGATTTTCAGCGGTTTGTATCACGAACAGGAATCAGTTTTTGGCCGCTCAGAATACAATGCCCGCCAGCTTGGCTTTTACGGGAATGCCATTTTTCAATCCCAGATTGGGAATACATCCCATACATATAATGCCGGTCTCAGCCTGATGTATGATGATTTTGATGAGTCGTTCCGCGATACCACCTTTAACAGGGTAGAATCGGTGCCGGGCGTCTTTGTGCAATACACTTACAATCCGAACGAAAAGCTGAGTCTCATCGCAGGAATGAGGGCCGATCATCACAATAAATATGGAACCATTATTACCCCCCGCGTCCATTTCAAGGTAAACCTTTTTGAAAAGACTGTACTGCGTGGCTCGGCAGGGAAGGGGTATCGCAGCGCTTCGGTGCTGGCCGAAAACTCCGGTATGCTGGTCAGTTCCCGTCAACTGGTCTTTCGCGAGGATTTCAAAATGGAAGAAGCATGGAACTATGGGTTGAATCTTACCCAAACCATCGCGCTGAGCGAAAAGCGGGACATGGTTATTTCTGCAGATTACTACCGCACTGATTTTGTCAACCAGGTCATCATCGATCTTGATCAGGCTGCTGACAGGATTGTTATTTATAATCTGGTTGGCGAATCCTGGTCAAACAGTTTTCAGATCAATGCTGATATCGGATTGTTTGAGCGGCTTGATGTTACAGCGGCTTACAGACTGAATGATACAAGAGTTACAACTGCCGGTGAACTGCGTGAACGGCCAATGGTAAGCCGGCACAAGGGTCTGTTAACGCTTTCGTATGCTACCCGATTTGATAAGTGGAAGTTCGATTTTACCGGACAATACAATGGAGCTACCCGTCTGCCGTTGGGTATTAACTTCCCCGAGCACCTTGATTATAAGGATGGCTATTCACCTGACTATTTTACCATTCATACGCAGGTTACCCGAAAGTTCAAAAAGTGGGATGCATACATTGGAGTTGAGAACCTGACAGGTTTTACCCAAAAACATCCGATACTCGGGTTTGATACTCCGTTTGAATCCGGTTTTGACGCAGGTACAATCTGGGGCCCGCTTTTGGGAAGGATGTTTTATGCGGGAATACGGTATTCGATCAACTGAAGAAAGTGAAGAAAGTGAAAAGAGTGAAGAAAGTGAAAAGTGAATAAAGTGATGCTTCGACTTCGCTCAGCAACCAGGTGAAGAGTGAAGTGAGTGAAGTTGGGGTAAAGTCCCGACTTCGCTCAGCAACCAGGTGAAAAGTGAAGAGTGAAAAGTGAAGAAAGTGAAGAAAGTGAAGAAAGTGAAGAAAGTGAAGAAAGTGAAAAGTGAAGAAAGTGAAAAGCCTGTCTGCATGACTTAGTCAGGCAGGTGAAAAGTGAAGCAAAAATGGGCAGTATAGACGCAATGCTTGCGTCTCCTCAACTGATGAAGTGATGAGTGAAGAAAGTGAAGAAAGTGAAAAGTGAAAAGTGAAGCGAAAATGGGCAGTATAGACGCAATGCTTGCGTCTCCGACTTGCCCGGAAGTGAAGAAAGCGATGTATCGAGAGGCTCAGCAACCAATTGAAAAGTGAATTTTTTTCAAACATATTCCGTTGTGACTATTTGCGGGTACAACTCAAAATTACAAATTAATAAATGAACGCTAAAACCTTAAAAAATGAAAAAACTAAAATTGATCCTGATGGCAATTGCCGTCCTGGTTGTCGGTATAAACCTTTCTGCCAGGGCTCAAAAAACTGCTGATCTGGAAATTAAAACCTCTGCCCAGTGCAGTATGTGTAAAGAGACCATAGAAAAAGCCATGGCTTTCGAAAAAGGGGTGGTTAAGTACGAACTTATTGTTGAGACAAAAATCCTGAAGGTTACCTACAAACCGGCAAAAACCAATCCGGAAACCATTCGCAGGGCGGTTTCGGCAGTTGGTTACGATGCTGATGAAGTGGTTGCCGATCCAAAAGCGTATCAGAATCTATCTGACTGTTGCAAAAAGCCTGAAGACCGGCAATCAGATCATTCGGGGCACCAACACTGATCAGTGAACTAAGTTAAAAGTGAAGAGTGAAGAGTGAAGAGTGAAGTAAGTGAAGAGTAAAGATAGATTTTCAATTAAACCTTCTTTTAAATGAACAGAAGCTGTCAATGATTTAGCTTTAGCTTTAAACTTTTAGACTTTAAACTTGAGCGTGCTCCGAAAAGTCAATAAAGAAGAATAGACACCACCCCGCCGTGGCGGGGCCAAAAACACCAATTTACGCATAATATTGTATATCAATATATTAAAATTTGTGTCCGCCATCTGGCGGATAGTGTTTTAGTGGCTTGATGTCAAATAATTAGTTTTCGGAGTGAACTCGAACTTTAGACTTTAGACTTCTTTATTCACTTATCACCGGGAGCCGAAAGGTGGGTTTGTACGATGACCCATTTTCCGGCTCTTTTCTCAAGAAATCCGGTAAACCGAAGGTCAGGATATTCTTTGGCTTTAGGCCCTTGTGTATAATTGTATTGGAGCACTTCTGAGAACCAGGCTGTTTCGCACTGAGGATGAACATAAATCATCAGATCGCGGGAGGAGATCAATGTATTTTCAAACCTTTCGAACTGTTCCGAGAATTTATTTCTTAGTGCATCAAACCCGACGAAGACATCGTGGCGGTCGGTCCCAATACTGTAAACCGAAGAGTCATTTGCCCAAATTTCGTCAATCATAGCCAGGTTTCCGGCTTCATTTGCTATGATGTATTTCTGAAGCATTAACTTAATGATTTGTTTTTCGGCTTTAATGTCGCAAACCGCTACTTTCTCCTCTTTGCAACTGACAACCAGAAGCAAAACTACCATTGAGACCAGCTTTAATTTATTCATTTTATTGAATTTTGAGTGAATAATAAACCAATCAAAAACGATCAGACATCCATATTCACAAAAACCCTGCCCCTGATTTTGCCGCTGAGGATCAGTTCTATATATTTCGGGAGTTCCTCCAGGTTGATCTCTTTGCTGATTTGCATGAGCATAGCTGGCTTCCAGTCCATAGCCAGTTTATCCCACACCAGCCTGCGCAGGGCCATGGGACAGGTGGCTGAGTCGATGCCAAGTAAATTGATTCCGTTAAGGATAAATGGAAAAACGCTGGTTTGAAGTTCATGGGAGAGGGCATTGCCGCAGACAGCCACATTGCCGTGTCGTTGGCATGCTTTGATGGTGGTGGAAAGGATATTGCCGCCTACCGTATCGATAACACCCGCCCACCGTGACCTGAGCAGTAATTTACCGCTGTGGTCGTCAACCTCATCGCGGCTGATAATTTCGGTAGCACCCAGTTCTGTAAAATAAGAAGATTCGTTTTCTTTACCTGTTGCTGCTATAACTTTATATCCAATGCCTGATAGTATATTAACCGCCAGGCTTCCAAGTCCGCCCCCGGCACCGGTTACCAATACCGGTCCCTGATCAGGGTGCTGACCGTTGAGTTCCATCTTGTGAATTGCAAGTGCTGCGGTGAATCCTGCTGTACCAAGCATCATGCATTCCCTAAAGCTAAGATTTTCAGGTAATGGCATAACCCAGGTGCCCGGAACATTGATGTATTGGCCAAATCCTCCGGGCGTGTTCATGCCCAGGTCGTAGCCACAAACCAAAACCTGATCACCTTTTTTTACGGAGGGTTCAGCGGAGTAAACGACTGTACCACAGGCATCAATACCCGGGGTGTGCGGGTAATGCTTCGTAATGCCCCGGTTGCCGGTCGCAGAAAGCGCATCTTTGTAATTCAGCGATGAATAATGTACCCTGATCAGTACTTCGTTGGCAGGTAGTGATGAAAAGCTTAGTTCCCGTAAAACCGGTCGCACAACATTTTCGCTTGTTGCTTCGGCTAAAAGCGCCAGGTAGGTTTCCGGTATCATGTTTATCTTAAACTTATTCTTGTTTAACAGAAGTAATCCGGGAAGCAAAGGGTTGTTGATGGTTCTTCAAGTAGAAACTTTAACCAATCAAAGATAGCAAATCAGCGATCAATCCACAAATTTAATTCGTGACTATTCTGACAATCATCAATAAAAAATGTGGAAAAACGATTTTTAACCGAAACTTAATGTACAACTGCTATTTGTCCGACACTGTAAACTCTGACCAGCTCATTTTCAGGTAGCTACCTTCACCATAAAAGTTAAGGAGGGGAAGCAACTCCCCGGGTGTCTTATAGCCTTTCATCTTGTATGTCCAATCGCTGGCCTTATCGAGAATCACGTATGATGGATAGAGTTTCTCATTCTTCAACAGGGCAAGTGCCAGATTGTGCGTCGATTTTGGCTTGTCGGGATTAGGATTAACAAACTCCTGTTCTTTAAAAAATATCGGCTCTTTCTGCTCTGCATTTAGCTTAACGGCATAATACTTTTTGTTCATGTAGGCCACCACCTCAGGATTAGCGAAAGTCTCGGCATCCATCTTCTTGCACCATCCACACCAGTCGGTGTAGATATCGACGAAGATCATTTTCGGCTTCTTTTTATTCAGTTTCAGCGCTTCCTCAAAAGTCATCCATTTGATGGTTTCCGGGCCTTTGGCTTCGCCGGATTTCTTTTGTGCCATTACTGACGGTAAAATCAATGTTGTGGTCAGTAATACAATTGCAATTATCTTAAAATGTTTGTATGTCATTGTTTTTATAATTTTTAACCAGGTTTCAAAGATAGATAATTAGTTTAATGTAAGAATGAACCGGTGAGGAATGAAATTCCGGTACCTCATGCTTTTGATTCCTCTGATCTGAAATTAAAATCTATCTGAAATTATCAGAACTTGAATATATCAATTGTACATTGCACTTTGGAAATTGGAAATTAGTTATTAGAAATTAGAAATTAGAAATTTAACACTCCCTACTCCCTCTGCCTCTCAATCTCCCTCCGGTTATCTTTGGTTTTCAGCGTTTCACGTTTGTCGTAAAGTTTCTTGCCCTTGGCTATGGCTATCTTAATTTTAGCAAGACCTTTCTCATTGATAAACAGCAGTGTAGGAATGATGGTCAACCCCTTTTCACGGGTTTTTGAAATAATCTTATTCAGTTCGCGGCGGTTGAGCAGCAGTTTGCGATCGCGTTTTGGCTCATGGTTGGCATAAGTGCCGTATTTATATTCACTGATATGAAGATTCCTGACAAACAACTCATTCCCTTCAAAAGCGCAAAAGGCATCGGTGAGGTTGGCTTTGCCTTCACGCACCGATTTTATCTCGGTACCAGTTAAAACAATGCCGGCAACGAACTCTTCAGTAAGGAAGTACTCAAACGCTGCTTTTTTATTTTTTATGTTTATGGTCGCTGGCATAGTTGATCGAAAGAGGCTGTAAAGTTAGAACTTTTAGGCGAATCAAAGACAGGGCGATGCATTGTAAGCCAAATCAGGTAGCTAATTATGTTCTTCAGATTTTTATTTCCTGTAACTTAACTTCCATCACCTGTTGATCTAAATATTCTTAAATTTACAAATGGAATTATGCTCAGGAATCATCCTAAACTTTTTACCATGAAAAAGAGGATACTTTACTCATTGCTTATATTGTTTATTGCAAGCCTGGCCGGAGGTGCAGTTTACATTAATTCACTCATGCCGGTCATAACCGGCTACGCCGCGAAAAACCTGGCTTCAGCCGTGTTCATTTCGGATAGGAACCAGGCAGATGTGGAAGCCCTTGATTTGAATTTTTCATTGATAAAGTATTGCTCAAACGAATTGGATACCATCCATAAAAAAGTAACCAGCAGGTTTCTGTGGGGAAGATCCACCGCAATTTACCGTGAAGGTTTCGGCTGTACAATTGTCCGGGATACAGATGAAGAGTCGCTAAGAAAAATCAAATTTTCTTCTATCGCCCGGCCGGCCTACAATCAGGATTCCACAATATGGCCACTTGGGAATATTGTTCCACTTAGAATTATTGCCGGTGCAGAGCTGTCAAAACTTCAGGAAATTGCTGGTAAACTAATTGATCAGGATGCATACAATGGGCATGTATTCGCATTTATGGTTGTACACAACGGCTATCCTCTTGTTGAGAAATACCGATCGGAATTCAATCCAAAAACACGTTTTCTATCCTGGTCGATGGCGAAGAGCTTTACCAATGCCCTAACCGGAATTATGGTGAAGGATGGTAAACTTGACCTTGATAAGCCGTCCGATATTCCGGAATGGCAGAACGATGAGCGGAAAAACATCACCGTCAATAATTTGCTGCAAATGAAAAGCGGCTTAAAATGGAACGAAGACTATGGCAGCGCTTCAGATGTTAACCTTATGCTTCACCGCGAGGCGGACTTTGCTGCCTATGTTGCCGGTCAACCGTTGGAATTTCCGGTGGACAATCATTGGTATTATTCATCCGGATCTACCAACTTAGTTAGCCGGCTGATCCGGAATACCCTGAATAACGATGATGAATACCATCGATTGGCTTATGAACGTCTGTTATACAGGATTGGAATGCCCGATGCTGTTTTTGAGACAGATGCTTCCGGCACATTCGTCGGATCTTCCTATATTTACGCCACAGCCCGCGATTATGCCCGCTTTGCCTTGTTGTATCTTCAGGATGGTGTTTTTAACGGCGAACAGATTCTTCCGGAAGGGTGGGTGAAATATACTTCCACTCCCGTAAATGGAAGTGATGGTTCTTATGGTTCATCTTTCTGGTTAAACGGCAATGATGAGTTTCCCGATGCACCGGCAAATATGTTCTATTGCAAAGGTCACGACGGGCAGCGGATTTTTATTTTGCCTGATCAGCAACTGGCCGTCGTTATCCTGGGCTATTCTCCCAAGCCGGATAAAGTTGTTGAATTTAACAGATTATTGGGCGATGTACTTTCTGCAATCAAACAGTAATACCTGATTTTTGCTGATGGATTATTTACCTGATTTTTAGGGCCATTATTTCCTTTTCTGAATCCCTGAGGCAAGCTTCAACATTGATTTATTGCCGCCATCTCATGGTATTTTTGTATATTGTCCGCTCAGCAGGCGATGGAACCATCAGATCAATATTATAAAACCAACAGATTCTGACTAATACAGATGGTAAATGCAAAGTGAACCAAGCGAATCAGTCAAACCCACGAACAAGGTAAGGATGGAAAAAAGCGAAAACTTCTTATATCAACCAAGGCCATTTAATACAATTGAACTATGGAAAGATGTTACTTCTGCGCAATGGAACAATTCCAAATGGCAGATTAAGAACTCGATCCGGACAGTCGGGCAACTGAAAAAAGTCATAAAACTTAATAAATATCAGAGAGATGAGATAGACAGAACTATAGAATCGCTGAAAAGAGAAGGAAAGGAGACCTTAAGAATAACGCCTTATTATGCTTCCCTGATGCAGGAGGATCCATTTAATCCTGTTTTCTTTTCAGAAAAGTCGAAAAAGCGTTTAGATCCGATTTTCTGGCAGAGTGTCCCAACGCCAGCCAACCTTCTATTCCCGGATGCAGGTGTTGAAGGTTCAATGGACGAAGGCTCAAGAAGCTATGGCGCAGCCTACCAGCGCTATCCAAACAGGGTTGCTCTTTTCGTTGCAGAAAACACCAGTTGTGCCTCCTATTGTGTCCATTGCCAACGGGCAAAATCGCTCGACAGCACGGTTGATGTAAATAGTTCCGAAGTCGATAAAGGAATTTTCTATATCTCATACAACACAAACATCAATGAGGTGCTTGTAACCGGCGGTGATGCCTTGATGGTAGGTGAAAAGCGGTTACAATATATTCTTGAAGAATTAAGCAGGATCCCGCATTTAAAAGCGATCCGGATTGCCACCAGGGTGCCGGTTGTATTGCCAATGGCCATAACCGATGACTTGCTGGAGCTGATAAAGGAATCAGCCAATAAGCATAATGCAGGTATTGACAAATATGTGTATTTTATGACCCATATCAACCATTTTCAGGAATTGACCGGGGACTTGGCTGAGGCAGTCAGGAAAATTACAGCGCATGGCTTTACGATCAGAAATCAGACTGTGTTATTGAATCATGTGAATGATAATTACCGGGTTCTGGCTGAAACCTTCAGAAGAATGTTCTGGTTAGGTGTGCATCCTTACTATTTGTTACAATGTCATAAAGAGAGGGGAATTGTACATTTTATCACGCCAATTCAGGTTGGCAAGATATATATGAAGCATTTACAGGGCTGGATTTCAGGAATTACAGTTCCACGGTATGCTGCCAACATAGAAGGTGGTGGCGGGAAAGTATTGTTAATGCCATCAGGCCACGATACGCTGAATCTGGAATCCAGTATTGATGATAAAATATCAGAAAGCTTCGCAACGATATCAACATGGGATAATAAAAAGATATTCAGATATGAAGCCCTGGGCCGGGCTACAAAACAGGAATTTGAACAATCCGTGAAAACTATGGATTTATTTATTGGCAGAAAAGGCGTTTTTCTTCCAAGGGTGATTATTGTTGATGATAAAGGAAATCACATTGAAACAACAAACCGGACCAGACTTCCTGTTTTTGAAAGAAGTGTTAAGTCGCAACTGTTGGATTATGAATTGTCAACCAGTGATATGCCTCTGACTAATCCGGCCGATATTGCAGAAGAGCTCGACAGACATTTTAAGAAATCGAAGTTTAATAAATAAGTTAGTGCCACAAAGTGCATTTTCATGACTCCTTCAATAGGCCTGTCCTTTAGGGCGGGCCTATTGAAGCATTTAAATGTCGGAGGATTCATTTACAATGTTTTGTAACCGAAACGGCATCAACAGTGCGCTTTTTTAAGATCAGAGTTTTATGGTTAACCCGGCCATAAAGTTTATGCCTGCCTGCGGGAAATAGCCGTCCATCTTACCATAGCTACCTTCGCTGTAGTAGCGATAGACCCAGGCGTTGGTCTCGTATTCGGCATTAAAGAGGTTGTTGACATTCAGGTTTACTTCCAGGCCACGCATAAAAGTGGGCTCTATCATCCAGTCAATCCTGAAATTACTGACGAAATATGGGTCAAGGCTGCGGTCAGTATCTGCCGTGTTATCAATGTATTGACGTGATACATACTTGCAGTTCAGGGACGCATCCAATCCTTTTGTAAATACCCAGACAATTTCAGTTCCTGCGATCAGGTTGGGTGAAAATGCGAGGTCAGTTTTGCCGATCCTATTTTCCAGTTGTGATCCCCAGTTGTCCCAGTCATCAACAAACTCACTGAAATTTTTGATTTTATTGCTGCTTACGCTGGCATTGGCCGATACCTTCAAATTATCTGATATTCTTAATTTGAAACTTGACTCAAGACCTGTCCGGTAAGAAACAGGAACATTCGTCATGATGGCTGCTCCTACGTCGTTAATTTCCCCTGTAAGAACCAACTGATCCCTGTAATACATATAATAAAAGTTGATGGTAGCCCTGATCCATTCATCCCCGAAATGATAACCGAGTTCATAATCGTAAAGGGTTTCAGATACCGGCACCTGTTTTCCCGGATCGGCATCGGTATAATTGTCGCGGTTGGGCTCCCGATTGGCAATCGCAAAACTCGCGTAAAGACTGTTTTTTAGATCAACCTGATAGTAGATACCAGTTTTGGGATTGAAGAAAAGAAATTCATGATTTTGGGCGATATCCCGCTGGTCGTCATCCCTGCCGGCTAATTTATAGTTGATTCCTCTCATTTGAAGATCGGCAAAAAGGCTTAGTTTTCGGTTTGCCTGGTATTGCGCTTTCGCATAGAGATTCAGATCGCGTTTGTCGCCTGTGCCCTGGTACCAGCGGTGATTGTACCCGGCTGTCTGCGCAAATTCTGCCCAGATAACCTCACCGAAATGAAGGCCATCGTATTGATTTCCCGAGCCGCCAACGATCAGATTCAACTTATTGCGTTCATAGTTAAGCGACCAGGTAAAACCATAAAAATCGTTTTCAAGATATTTACGACGAATAAGGTCGCTTTGCGTGATAAAACTTGTGTCATTGCCGGGAATGCTAACCGGCGCAATCAAATAGTCTGTCAGGTCTTCGTCATCCTTAAACTGCTCATAATAACCAAATCCACGGGTATAGTGCAGGGCGAAATTCCCGGTAAGGTGACCACTCAAACGCTGAGATAGCATAAACTGGTAATGATCCTGCTGGTAATTGTCGGTTTCATTTTCGTAGAACATGGTATTTCCGAGGTAATCGGTGTACATGCCTATACCATTGAAAGTGCGGTTTGTCTTTAAAATATCGGAGGGAATTCCGTCCCAGGCCTGGTAAGTAATTTCTTTGCCTGAGAATATATTTATCTTGGCGATGGTGGTATTCCCATAATATCCTCCGGAAACATAAAACGATTTCAGGTCGGTCGTAGCCCGGTCGATGTAGCCATCGGAACTGAGCTTTGACAACCTTGCATCCATTGCCCATTTGCCCCTGATCAGCCCAGTGCCTGCTGAAATTGTGTGCCGCCAGGCATTGAATGAGCCGGCTGCATTGGTGATGGTTCCATAAGCTTCGGGCGAAGGCGTGGCAGTCTGAAGATTGATGCTGGCGCCGAAAGCGGCTGCTCCGTTGGTCGATGTCCCTACGCCACGTTGCATCTGAAGACTGCCGACCGAAGATGCAAAATCAGGCATATTCACCCAGAAGACACTGTGTGACTCGGCATCGTTCAACGGAATTCCGTTTACAGTTATATTAATCCGGTTCATATCGGTTCCCCGGATACGGAAACCGGTATAGCCAACCCCTGAGCCGGCGTCGGAAGTAACGACCGTTGCCGGCATTTGTTCCAATAAAAACGGAATATCGCGTCCCTGATCCAGCTTCGAAATTTCTTTTCCGGTAAGGTTCTGATAAGCAACCGGCATTTTTTCATTTGCCCTGGTCGATTTTATGATGGTTTCTTCGGTCAGCAATGGTGCCTGCTCCATGGATATAAGCATGGTTTTGTTCTCAGCAATATCAAAAAGGGCTTCCCATGAATGGTAACCCATATAGGTAACTTTAAGTTTATAGCTTCCGGCTTTCTGGCCGGTTATTTCGAACAAACCCTTTTCATTGGTGGTAGTCTTAACCAGCCGGTTGTTCAGATTCAAATGCGCCCCTTGAAGTGAAACACCTGTTTGGGAGTCAATAACCCTTCCTTTGATCGTAAACTGAGCCGGGGATAAAAATGGCAGCAATGCCAGCAAGGCCAGCGAAACATAAATTTTCATAATGTTGATTCTTTTAGATTAAACCCTGGAAGGTTGAATTGGGTCTTTAACCCTCCGCAATCAAGTTTTCTCTACAATCCCTTCGCCGGCATTACCCGGAGCAGGTTCAATGAGTATGATCTCAGCCCGTAATATTAAGGCACCCCAAATGGAAATCGGTGCAAAGTTAATGTAATATGAAGTGTGATTACAAGGTTGCCGCTTAATTCTTTCGGCGATGTCGTTAAGCTTCTGGTGATCCTGAAAATTGTTGCATTGGGAAGAATTGGATGTTGGAATGTTGGGAAATTGGAATATTGGAATAATGGTCCTTCGGCTTGGTTCGACTGCGCTCACCAACCGCCGCTCAGGAATCGTAATGGAATAATGCTCCTTCGGCTTGGTTCGACTGCGCTCACCAACCGCCGCTCAGGAACCGTAATGGATTAATGGATTAACGGTCCTTCGGCTTGGTTCGACTGCGCTCACCAACCGCCGCTCAGGAACCGTAATGGAATAATGGAATAATGGAATAATGGAATAATGGTCCTTCGGCTTGGTTCGACTGCGCTCACCAACCGCCGCTCAGGAACCGTAATGGAATAATGGAAAAATGGAAAAATGGAATCTTTGAAAAATGAATTACGAACTGATTGGATTTTTATCTTTGCAGTTGTTTAGTTTACAATAATCCGGGCACTGGATCGCTTTAAGATTATATTTCCGATTCATGAAAAGACTATCTGTTTTAACCGCTCTAATCCTGATTCTGACTCTTGCCTGTAATAAAGACGAGTTTCCTGATGAATTTTCTATCATTGGGCCATGGCTTGAAAATACAACGAATACCAGCAAAGTTGAAATTCAATTTAAAACCGGAAACATGGTTTATTTGAAATCCGGATCATCTGAACCTTTTGATACACTTAGATACCGGCTTGAAAAAAAAGACGAACTCCAGTTGTTTCTTTCCGAAGAATACCCCGATGGTAAAAGAACCACTCATAAGCTAGGTTATTCGCAAAAGAATGAAGAATTAACCATTTTCAATCTTTTCCCTTCAATACCTGATTCGCCATCTTCACTGGTTTTCAAAAGGAAGTAGCAGTAGCGATTATCCATTTTTGGAAGAAAACTGAGCATTAAAATAAATGATAAAATGGACATGAGGCAGCAGACGAAGAGGCACAGGGCAGAGGGCATGATGATTTTTAAATTTAGGGACACGACATGTCTTGTCTCTGCATTTAAAAATCCAAAGGGTAACCTTGTAATCCGGAAATCCTCAAAACTCAATGTTGGAGGAGACGCGAGCATCGCTTCTCTACCCCGAAACCTGATTTTGTAAACTTGTAATTCTGTAACCATGTACCCCTGTAACCCTGTGGATTCGATACATTTTGCGAATTATAAGTTCGTCATTAAACGCAATTATGTCGCAAAACACTCAGCCACCTAATTCTGGATTTCTATACGTTGCGGTGAGATCTGTCTTATGAAAAGTTTGGTACTGCAACTACTCAGCCACCAACCCTTGAAACTCTGTGGCTTCGATACATTTTGCGAATTAAAAGTTCGTCATTAAACGCAATTATGTCGCAAAACACTCAGCCACCAACTATATCTCTGTAACTTTGAAACCCTGTAACCCTGAAACTATGGGCTTCGATACGTTGCGGTGAGATCTGTCTTATGAAAAGTTCGGTACTGCAACTACTCAGCCACCAACTATATCTCTGTAACTTTGAAACCATGTAACCTTGAAACCCTGGGCTTCGATACGTTGCGGTGAAATCTGTCTTTTATGAGAATGACTTTACTGCAACTGCTCAGCCACCAACTATATATCTGTAACTTTGAAACCCTGTAACCTTGAAACCCTGGGCTTCGATACGTTGTGGTGAGATCTGTCTTATGAAAATTTCGGTACTGCAACTACTCAGCCACCAACTATATCTCTGTAACTTTGAAACCCTGTAAATCTGAAACTATGAAAATCTGCATTATCAATGGTCCCAACCTTAACCTTACCGGCAAGCGTGAGCCCGAAACTTATGGACACGTCGGATTTGATATTTTCGTTCCTCAATTAAGAAGGGAATTTCCGCAGGTTGAACTTGAGTATTTTCAGAGTAATGTGGAAGGTGAAATGATCAATAAAATTCAGGAAGCCGGTTTTCGGTGTGATGGTATTATACTGAACGCAGGGGCATATACACATACTTCCGTTGCAATTGGCGACGCAATAAAGGCGATTAAAGCTCCAGTGATCGAGGTACACATGAGCAATATATGGGCAAGGGAAGAATTCAGACACAAATCTTTTATTTCAGGGGCGGCCCGCGGGGTGATCGCCGGATTCGGACTTAGTTCCTACCGTCTGGCTTTGCTCAGTTTTACCGGCAGTTGAACCCTTGCCTGAAACAACCTTCAGCCCGACAATCCCGCCAAGGATCATCATGATGAAAATAAGTTTCATCAGGTCTTTGGATTCACCAAATACCATGATCCCATAAATTACAGTCCCCAATGCTCCGATTCCGGTCCAGATAGTATAGGCAGTGCCAAGTGGCAAAGTTCTTAACGAGATTGCCAGCAGATATAGACTGATGATCATCGCAACTGCTGTTATCACAGTTGGCCAAAGCCGGGTGAAACCTTCGGAATACTTCAGTGCCACTGCCCAAACAGTTTCGAACAGGCCGGCAATGATCAGAATAATCCAGGCCATTATTTACTGAATTTTAGAGGGGATAATCCGGTGAATTTTTTCTTTCCGCGAAGGAAATGGTCAACCACAATGTTACCGGAATAAATGCAGGAGACCTTCCGGTGATTGATTGAGCGTCTCTTTTTCCGTTGAATGGGGAACCTGCGGTAAAAGCTCATGTGAGCCCTGACAACAGCCCAGAAATCGCCAAAACCACCGTCAACCAGAAATTTAAAAGCTGCAATACCATCCAGTATCAGGCGCGAAGCAAACACCGGCAACAAGCGGTCAGAAGGCAGGTTTTTGTACAACAACGAAATGTTGTTGCGCATGTTAAGATAGGTTTTAAACGACGATTGCTTTGGAAGGGTTCCACCACCAACGTGAAAGACCTTTGATTCCGGGCAAACCATAACCTTGTATCCTTCGTGCTTTACTCTCCAGCAGAAATCAATCTCTTCCATGTGAGCAAAAAAATCCTCATCAAATCCACCGAATTTTCTGAAAACATCGGCCCTCACAAACATGCAGGCGCCGGTTGCCCAGAAAACCTCAACCGGATTATCATACTGTCCTATGTCTTCTTCAAGATGCTGGAAAATTCTTCCCCGACAAAACGGGTAGCCAAAACTATCAATAAAACCACCGGCAGCCCCGGCATATTCAAATTTTTCAGGATGATGAAAGGACCGGATAATAGGCTGACATGCGGCGATCATCGGATCGCCTTCCATCAGATCAATAACCGGATGGATCCAGTTTTCGGTAACTTCTATATCGGAATTCAACAGGATAAAGAATTCCGCTTTTACCTGCGCCAGTGCATCATTATAGCCTTTTGCAAAACCGCCGTTTACTGAGTTTTGTATAATTTCAACTTCAGGGAAGGCTGTTTTGAGAAATTCAACCGACCCATCAACAGACGCGTTGTCGGCAACGATAATATTGGCATACACATGGCTATGCTTAAGAACGGACGGCAGAAATTTTTCAAGAAAATTCTTACCGTTCCAGTTGAGTATAACAACAGCCGTTTTTGCCAAAATGAAATAAGTTATGTTTAGTTGAAACCGGGTTCCTGCGGCACTTTAACCATGCAAACATACAATTTTTATCGTGTTCTGAAACGATGGCTTCGTGTTTGAAATAAATTAACTGTAAAACAATCAGTCAAATTGTTGTGCCGGGAATAATCAGCTCAGAAAGGGTTATTGTAATAAGTTGCCGACCTGCTTCTGTCACGTTTTAATTTGTCGGCATCCATATCACCTCTTCCTTTTCCCCTGACCAACTCAGATTGCCAGTTGTAATTCTGTATTTCGCCCGTGACATCTGAATGCACCAGCGTATAATCCTTTACCCTGAGTTCTGATGCAACAAATACAAATTTTTTATTACGTTCCCGATTATTGTTGATGCTGTAATAGTGCCAGATCTGGTAAGGAACAGAGGGCTCATTCAATAACCCACTCACATCGAATGGGACATCGGTTATTGTATTTGGTGCTCCATATTGCAGATAAACACGGCCCATGTCGGTATTATATCCTTTTTTTACCTGGGTTGAGTATGTCGCATTAACTTTCCTTACCTCAAATTTGTAATCTTCCCAGGCCTTTTGCGGATTTATTTCGTTGCGGGTTTGCCAGAATCGCAGGAAAAACTGTTTCATAACTTCAAGTGAAGCCGTTTCTACCTGTGCTTTAATAAAAATCGATTCCAATTCCGTGGAAACCGGTTGCAATGACCTTATATACTCGCGCAAAGAGTCAGCATTTGTAATTCTATCGGCAAAAGTATTATCAAGACTTACGGAAGCCAGGTCAAGGGCACTACTCCCAACACCCGGATTTGAACGTTGGAAAAAAATAAAATTCTGTGTCAGTACATTATTCTCTCTATCCCGCATATTTACAACCAGACTGTAATTTCCTGAAGGCAATCCTGTAATATCAAATTCGCTGAGAAGGACAGTTACTGGTTTGGAAGGTTCTTTTTTAATCCTGACATACTCATTCATCATTTTCTTTGTTTCGAACGATTCAATAAATGCTGATACAAGGTATTTTTCCTCACTGCCTTCCTTATGCTGAGGATTGTAAATTTCAGTATAGAAACTGAGTTTACTTTTATCTGAAGGGAAGAAGTTATCGACAAATGGTACAAAATCATAGCCGCTCTTGCTCAAAACATTTTGCATTGTTGTTTTCGTAAATGATTCAACCAACTGTATGCCGGATATAGAGAATTGATCTGAAGGAAAATCAATGCTTACCGGGTATGAAATAACCAGTGGTTTTTTATCGATGTTCATATCGGCGATAGAGAGGTCAAGCGAATAGAGGCCGTTTGGCAGCATGAAGCGTTGTTGATCTATGAAATTGATGCCAACAGAAGTTGTGTCATCTATTTCAGGACTTAAAAGCTCGTATTTCCGGAAGTCTTTGATAACGGAATCCAGTTTTATGATCATAGTTACCTGGATACTTCCCTGAAATTTGCCTGAAGCGTTTTGTTTGTAAACAATCGTGTTGCCCAAAACCTCAAGATAAGTTTCGAGGTAAGGCATTTCGCCGGGAATATTGAATGACGCGTGTGAAAGGTAAGCACCCAAACCGCGTGGCGCGGCAATTCCTGAAACCGAGGCCAACATCAATGTGATGCAGAGAAAGATGATTTTCTTCATGACTTTGTTAATTTTTAGAACCAGTTAATAATGGATTTGATTAGTCAAAAGCCTTTGTCTCTCTCAGGTTTTGCAGTATTTATACAAAGGTACAGAATTTTAAAACCAGTTACAAGAAATCCTGGATATGAATAGAACAGGGCTAAGCAGTGGAAAATTTTTTTTGCATATCAAAAAATAGTGTAATTTTGCCCCCGGAAAGATGGCAGAGTGGTCGATTGCGGCGGTCTTGAAAACCGTTGACCTGCAAGGGTCCGGGGGTTCGAATCCCTCTCTTTCCGCCAGAAAGTCCAGGTGCCCCGCAACGCGGGGCATTTTTATTTTAACTCCTGTTAGTCGGATTTATCTGAGTTCAGCATGTTTTAAATTTCAAATATCAAGCATAGCTTTCTGATGCCTGATAAGTCTGTTTTCCCGGATGCAGGCCAACGGAAACAGTTGGCTATCTAAAGCTTCAGATGCCGTGGATCACCTGCCGCCGCACAGCTATGGGTTAAAAAGAAAAAGGTTCTATATCAATCACAATCGCTAACCCTGACAAGTCTGACTTGCCAGGATTTTACCCAAATTGAGCGATTTGAACAAGAAAATCGCTCAATCGATAAGGAAATTGTAAGCAATTCACTAAAAAAAAATCACATTTCTGGTGAATTGAAACAATTCCCAAATCGGGGTTTACCTAAGTTGAGCGATTTTTCGTTTTACTTAAATCGCTCAACTTAGGTTTTATATGTTTTAAAACATCAGGTAACCATGTGCCCAAAACTATAGGAGTTTATTCGGTTTGACGAAACCAGCTTTTGTGATCGTTATGAAAAAAAATGATAAATAATTTGGAAAACCTGGACAAATGTCTTATCTTTGTGGACAAATAGCCAGAGGATGTATAAGCAACCAAATAACCCACCACTTGAATTGAACGAAGCCATAGTTTCGTATGTTTCAGCATTCCAGAAACCCCGTTCTTTTCACAAAAACATTTCATATCGCGATTTTCTTTCCGATCGCATGCTTCTTATTCAAGCCATTAGAGTCGGGCTTCCTTTTAATATTTTTTCTTTAATCAGGCAAAATTCTCCTTTCACTGATGAAGAATGGGCTGACTTTCTTAGCATTTCGCTGAAGTCACTTAACCGGTATAAGTTATCAGCCGGTTTTAGGTTTAAGTCGATACATTCCGAAAAAATCTTTGAAATAGCCGAAGTTCTTGAAAAAGGCCGTTCAGTTTTTGATGATGAAGCTAAATTTCTTATCTGGCTTAAATCTCCCAGTTTTGCTTTGGGTAATCTCAGCCCTTTGGATCTTATCAGCGATTCGTATGGTAAAGATTTAGTTATGGGTGAGCTTCACAGGATCGATTACGGAATTTTTGCATAATGTTTGTTTACAGGCTTTCGCGGAAGAAATTCACGAACCACCTTTCAGGAATTGGTGCTTCAATGTATGGTGCGCGTTGGAACCCAATGGGAGTGGAAATTGTTTATACTGCTGAAAGCAGGGCATTAGCTCTGGCAGAAATTGCAGTGCACTTAAGTGTTGCTATGGTTTCAGATGACTATTTGATGTTGTCCATTGAAATACCTGACCAGTTATCCGTATATGAGCCTGATACGGGGATTTTGCCTGATGGATGGGATGAGTTTCCGTACAATGAAGCTACACAGATTATTGGAAGCGACTTCGTATCATTGAACAAAGCATGTGTGATGAAAGTTCCTTCAGCAGTTGTAAAAGGGGATTATAATTACCTGATTAATCCGTATCATCCACAATTTAAGGAGATAAGAATCAAAGAGATAAAAGAATTCCGGATTGACAGGCGCTTATTGTAAGCGTATTCAACCAGGAATTTTATTTTTATTCCAAATTGAGTGATTTTATTTCTAAAATCGCTCAATCGCCTATGAAGTTCTGATAGCTGGTTGGTCTTCTATATCTTTGTCGTGGTGCTTTTTGCAAAAAAATCAATCGCTGTAGTCAAAAAAAAAGATGCTAAAGGGCGTGTGCTTACCAAAAACTTTAAGATTCACTATTTGTTAAATGTTTATGACCATTTCTTTGCCTAACCAGCTCACCTGTGCTCTTCAAGTGCAGTCCTTAATATCTGACCGGACAATACCAATTTGATATTTATTAATTTTACTTCAGTGGATATGAAAAAAAGAATCAGGCTTTTTATTTTGCTGGCCGGCATACTGATGGTTTCCGAAGGCAGGAGCAGTACATTTACATCATTCATCTCCGATTATCGAAATACCTTAACAGGGAATTTTGTTCTTTTATTAGAAGAACCAGACTCTCTGATTTATATTAATGGTGGTTTCCCTGCGCCACTTACCAATGAGATTCTGATAAACCACGCAGGCTATACTGTATCCTATAATTGCACTTACCGAATTGCCAATTGGGTAATATATGAACTTACCTCCGAAGAGACCAAATCAAAAGTTAAGAGGAAAAACAGGTTCATAGGGGATCCTTTCCTTGATTCCTGTCAGGTTTCACCCAATGATTATCTCAGAACCGGTTTCGATAAAGGCCATCTTGCACCAAGTGCTGATATGTGCTGGTCGCAGCAAACCATGGAAGAGTCATTTTACATGACCAATATGGCTCCTCAAAAACCAGGATTCAACAGAGGTATATGGAAAAATCTTGAGGATAAAACAAGAGACTGGGCTATAGAAAACAGGATGATAGTCGTAATTTCAGGGCCTGTACTTTCTGACAACTTAAAAACAATTGGGAAAAGTAAAGTGACAGTACCCAAATATTTTTTTAAAGTTATTGTTGATCTTACAGGAGCAGAAATAAAAGGAATCGCCTTTGTTATGCCGAATAAACCGAGCAAATCTGATATTCAGTCTTTTGCAGTAAGTATAGATCGTGTAGAGCAGCTAACCGGACTTGATTTCTTCTTTCAGTTGCCTGAAAATGCACAGTCGGTTATCGAAAGCGACTTTGATTTGAATTCCTGGAGATGGAAAGGTAAACCTAACATTAGTGATGAAGATGATGATTGAGGAGTTTGAAGAAGCGGAGAATTTGATTTTTAAAATGGGGTAAAAGGCAATTCCCTATCGGGCTTAGTTTAATTGTACCCCTCATGCGAACTAAATATTTAATTTCCGGGAACAGATTAATCAGGCTGATTTTTAAGTTGTTAAATGATCAGGTTACCAGCTTCCACTGGCGCCACCACCGCCAAACCCACCGCCACCGAAACCGCCGAAGCCTCCGCCACCGCCACCTCCTGAAAAGCCTCCCCAATCTCCACCGGAACCTCTTCCTGAGTTGCCCAGCATTCCCAGGAGTAACCAGAATGGAAGTCCTCCGTTACGGCCAATATTATGGTGTTTGTTATTGCTGTTCCGTCCGAATAACGAAACAATTAAAATTATAATGATTATCGGGATGATCAGGCCCAACGGGCCTCCCTTTTTCTTATCATAATCCGCCGCCTTAAACTTGCCGGATGCCAGATCCATAATGACATTGGTTCCTGCATTTATCCCCCCAAAGTAATTGTTTTCCCTGAACAAGGGAACCATCTCGTTATCAACGATCCTACGGGCAATGGCATCAGGAATGATCTCTTCCATGCCATAACCGGTTGATACTGCGGCTTGTCCATTTTCGTTACCAATCTTAGGTTTTATTAGAATTACGATACCGTTGTCATAAGCCTTTTGTCCAACTTTCCATTCCTGTCCGATGCGTTGGGCCAGATCATCAATATCATAGCCATCAAGCGATTTCAGCGTAACTATTGTTATTTGTGTGGAAGTTGAGTCGTTGAAAGCAACCAACTTAAGTTCCAGTCGTGAAACCTCATCCTGCGAAAGTAAACCGGCAAAATCATTGACGAGCCTCGGTGGATTTGGCCTGGGCGGCACACCTGCAGAGCCAAATGCTAAGGAGGTCAATATAAGCAGGTTAATGATCAGAGATATGTTGCGGAATGTTTTCATTTGGGCAGATTAGTTATTTCCAAATGAAAGTTCATCAGGAAGCTCATTCAAATCGTTGGTCTTATAGGGGAAATGCTTTTTAAGCTGAAGTCCTGCCTGCGAAATTCCTTCGATAAGCCCCTCCGTAAATCTATTTTCCCGGAAATGATTGATCATCAGTTGTTTGGTGCTTTCCCAGAAATTTTCAGGTACCACGGCATTGATCCCGGCATCACCAATAACAGCAAATGTCCGGTTTTCAATTGAGAGGTAAAAAAGCACTCCGTTTCTCTGGTCAGTTTTGTGCATTCCCAGTTTCTTGAAGATAAATGCTGCACAATCCAGCACATCGCCCTTGCATTTGGTTTCAATGTGCAGCCTGATTTCGCCGGAAGTGTTGAGCTCAGCATCGCGGACAGCCTGCAGGATATCTTCCTGTTGTTCAGCAGTGAAAAAGTTTTTGGCAGTTTGGGGCATTTTCCGGAATTATTAAAATAACTGAGAAATAAAAGATTGAAAGTACTGCAAGGCTATTTAGAATTGAACTTCAGGGGCTTTTTCTGCTCCTGTTTCGGCCTGAAAATAGGCTTTTTTGTCAAATCCGAATAAACCGGCGAAAATATTGCTGGGGAAACGTCTGATTTGGGTGTTGTAATCCTGTGCAACCTGATTAAAGGTCCGTCTTTCAGTTGCAATCCTGTTTTCGGTTCCCTCAAGTTGAGCCTGTAAATCCATGAAATTCTGGTTGGCTTTTAAATCGGGATAGCGCTCTACCACTACCATAAGACGAGAAAGAGCTGAACTTAATCCTTGCTGCGCCTGCTGAAATTGCTGAATGTTGGCTTCTGTCAGGTTAGTTGGATCGATGGTTGTGCTGGTTGCTTTCGACCTGGCTTCGATCACAGCAGTCAGGGTTTTCTGCTCAAAATCAGCATAACCTTTAACGGTGTTGACCAGGTTAGGAATAAGGTCGGCTCGGCGTTGGTACACATTTTCTACCTGCGACCAGGCTGCAGTTACACCTTCTTCTTTGGTAACCAGGCTATTGTAGCGACTGCTGCCCCATAATACAAGAATAAGGCCTATTCCGATAACTGCGATGATGGTAATCAGAGATTTGTTCATAAGTGGTTTGATTAATATTTGTAAAGATACTTTGTTTTTGTCAGTGGAAAATTGAGAAGCGTTGATTTTCATTCTTATGCCCATTAGAAACAGGGCTAAAGAATTATTTGATAATGCTGATGCTGCGCTTAATAAAACCTGTCAGGTCTTCACCTTTTAGAAGATTCTGCGAAAGTTTGGCAAGATCAACCAATTGTTTCGCCAGCATTTTCTTTACTTCTTCATCTTTTTCTTCGTTTAGCTTTGAAATCAAAGGATGGTTGCCATTCACCACAAGGTTAAACGAATCGGGAAGATTTCCCATATAGGAAGCGCCTCCACCCATCATCGACATGTCCTTCATCCTGCGCATAAACTCAGGGCGGGTAATCTGAACCGGCATTTCCGCTTCACTCAGGCTTTCGAACTGAACGGTATAATGTTCCTTTCCGGCAACTTCCTCAAATACTGGTTTCAGTTTGTCACGCTCTTCATCGCTTAGTTTCGAAGGCATTGGCTCCTCTTTTTTAATGAGTTTGTCAACAATATCGGCATCAACACGAACAAATGAGGAATTTTCAAATTTTTGTTCAAGCGTATTGATAAAATGATTGTCGATCGGGCCATCCATCACCAAAATGTTATAGCCGCGTTCGGTTGCTATTTCAATGAAACTGTGCTGCTCAACGGTATCAGAGGTGTAGAGGTAAACAAGTTTTTTATCCGTGTCGGTTTGGGTTTCTTTAATCAGGGTTTTATACTCATCGAAAGTGTGGAATTTACCGGCGGTATCTTTTAACAGGCAGAATTTTTCCGCACGTTCGTAAAACTTCGGCTCTGAAATGATACCATACTCTATAAAAATGCGGATATCGTCCCATTTTTTCTCAAAGTCTTCCCGGTTGTTCTTGAAAATTTCCTCTAGTTTATCGGCCACTTTTTTCATAATGTGGTTCGAAATCTTCTTTACATTTCCATCGCTCTGGAGATATGAACGCGATACATTCAGCGGAATATCCGGTGAATCCAGCACCCCATGCATGAGGGTTAGAAAATCAGGAACAATGCCTTCAACCGAATCGGTAACAAACACCTGGTTTGAATAAAGCTGAATCTTTTCCTTCTGGACCTCAAAATTGCGTTTTACTTTTGGGAAATAAAGGATTCCGGTAAGATTGAAAGGGTAATCAACATTAAGATGGATATTGAATAAAGGGTTTTCGAACAGGGTAGGGTAGAGTTCACGATAAAAACTATTGTAGTCTTCTTCGGTCAGATCAGCAGGTTTCCGCTTCCATGCCGGGTTCACATTGTTGATAATCCGGGGTTTCTCAAGTTCATCGTATTTATCGTTCCCTTTTTCGTCTTTCTCGCCTTCTTTTTTCTCCCAGGTTTTTTCGTTGCCGAAACGGATGGGAATTGGCAGGAATTTGCAATACTTTTTCAATAAATCAAGGATGCGGTGTTCTTCGAGGAATTCTTTTGAATCGTCGGCAATGTGAAGTATGATCTCGGTTCCGCGGCTGGATTTTTCTGTTTCGGAAAGGGTATATTCCGGACTACCGTCGCATTCCCATTTTACAGCTTTCGAGCCCGGACCTTTTTTGTAAGTTTTGGAGATGATCTCAACATTTTTTGAGACCATAAAGGATGAATAAAACCCAAGCCCGAAATGCCCGATCAACTGGGCTGCATCTGCTTCGCTTTTACCCTTGTATTTCTTTACAAATTCTTCAGCACCCGAAAATGCGATCTGGTTGATGTATTTATCAACTTCTTCGGCAGTCATTCCGATTCCGTTATCCCTAACTGTCAGCGTGCCTTTTTCTTTGTCAATGATCACTTCTATGGTCAGATCGCCAAGGTCTTCTTTCATATTGCCCATGGAGGATAGGGCTTTGAGTTTTTGGGTTGCATCTACAGCGTTGGAGATCAATTCCCTGAGGAAAATTTCGTGATCAGAATAGAGGAATTTTTTTATAATCGGAAAAATATTCTCCGTTTGTACATTGATTTTTCCCGTTTGCATAGCGCTAATTTTTTTGTTTTAGTTTGTTTTTGCCTGATCGTTCAAAGTACATGCCAATAGCGAAAGGCTGACAATTTGTCTGAAATTGGCACGGGGCTCAGAGCGCAGGGCGCAGGGCATAGGGCTCAGGGCTCAGGGCATGGAGCGCAGGGTATAGGGCTCAGGGCTCAGGGCTCAGGGCGCAGGGCATGGGGCGCAGGGCACGGGGCATGGGGCTCAGGGCGCAGGGCACATGGAGCGAAGCAGCTTGCCCCGCACTCTTTTGCGGGGGAATCCCGACCTCTTCGTCGGGAGGGCATGGGGCACGGGGCATGGGGCTCAGGGCTCAGGTCTCAGGGCATGGGGCGCAGGGCACGGGGCATGGGGCGCAGGGCATG
>JBBQIQ010000037.1:0-28509 GCA_038325075.1 Bacteroidales bacterium
TGTATCTGGAAGGAGGCGCATTCTTTAAGCAGGATCCGGCAACTATGCTGCGCGGGCGACTGGGGGTTCAGGGAATGAGCCAGGCTTTTCAGTCACCAGCCGATACATTGGTCGGAATAGCAGGCAGCCCTGCCGAAGGCATACAACTCGATTACAGGGGCGATTGGAAACTTGGCGAAAACCTGCTGGCCCTTGAGCCGGCATTGCCCTGGTTCCGCGACAAAAACTCGGGCTTAGATTTCGCAGTTGCACTCGACTCCGGGTATTACCGGACAATCTCATCTTCGGTAGAATTTGGCGGGACTTTTATGTTCGAGAGTCCGGGCAGACCGGAATTAATGCGGAGATACCTTGAATTTCTCGGATATAAAACCGCCCCTCTGTCTGTCGTTTTCACAGCTTCATCAACCAAAATCTGCAAAGGAGCTACGGTTAGCTTTGAGCCTGTTTGTAATGGATCACCAACCAGCTACCAATGGAGTTTCGAAGGGGGCACGCCGGCAAGTTGGGAAGGCCCGCTTCCGGTTATACTGTATGAAACAACAGGCACTTTTTCAGCAAGCCTAACGGTCACCGAAGGAACCGACAGCAACACATTCTCACTTACTGACCTTATTACTGTTGACAACTGTATTGGCATACCTGAATTAGCAGTCCAATATTTCAGGCTTTTTCCTAATCCCGCAACTGACCTGGTTTATATTGAACTATTCAACGCCAACAACCAGATCAGTGAAGTGACCGTAGCAGATTTGCAGGGCAGGGTTTTATTGCAAAAAACTGTGCCTGAAGACAATTTAAGGATAACAATTCCAACGAACAGGTTTGCTCCTGGTATATATTTAGTTGTAGCGAAAGGGGAAGGTTGGTCAGGGTCGGCAAAACTGGTGATTTATTGAAGCGATTTCAGCTAAAACTACTAATTTAGCAGCTTAAACTGAACAGAAGAACGGATGAAATTCGGCGACATAATTGGGCAGGAAGCAATCAAAGACAGACTGAGGCGTTCGGTACTCGACAACAGGGTGAGCCATGCACAATTATTCTTCGGCCCCGAAGGATCAGGTAAACTTGCCATGGCGCTGGCTTATGCTCAATTCATCAATTGCACCCAACGGACAGCTTTAGATTCCTGCGGCACATGCAGTTCCTGCATAAAATACAACAAGATTATTCATCCGGATCTGCATTTTATTTACCCGATAGCCACGACCAAAGAAGTAAAAGAAAAGCCTCAAAGCAAAATGTTCATTAACCATTGGAGGTCATTGGTTATCGGGCAGAAAGCAGTTTTCGGCCTTCAGGATTGGTATCAGCAGATTAACCTTGAGAATAAGCAGGGGATCATCAATGCCGAAGACTGCAACGAGATCATCAGGACGCTGAGCTACAAATCTTATGAATCGGAATATAAGGTCATGATTATCTGGATGGTAGAAAAGCTGTTTCATTCAGCAGCCCCGAAAATTCTGAAAATGCTGGAAGAACCACCTGATAAAACGCTGTTTATTCTGATTTCAGAGCAATCAGATCAGATCTTGCCGACCATCCTTTCCAGAACGCAATTGGTAAAATTTCACCGTCGAAGCGACCAGGAACTGGTTGAATCAGTGGCTGCGCATACCGCCTGTTCCCATGAAGAGGCTTCCAGGGTGAAATACATGGCAGACGGCAACCTGAACGTTGCCTTAAAAGTGCTCGAAACAGGTGAAACCGACCAGGCAAATTTTGAAGCATTCAGGTCGTGGATGAGGTTTTGTTTCAAACCCAACATCCGGGAAATTATCAATCTGACAGCCGAATTCTCTTCAATGGGCCGCGAAAAACAAAAAAGCCTGATGTCTTACGCCCTGAAAATCATAAGGTATTGCTTGCACAACCAGATGGGTAGCCAGAGCCAGATAAGGACCGAAGGTGATGAGTTGAAATTTATCCAGGGCTTTACACCCTTCATTCATCCGGATAACGCGGGTCAACTTTACGAGGAATTCAACAAAGCCCTCTACCAAATTGAAAGGAACGGAAGTGCCTCTATCATTTTCATGGACCTTTCATTAAAGTCGATGAAATGGCTGAAAATTAAAAAGAAAACTGCGTAACCAAGGAGTTTTAAAAATTTCAGTTCTTTTTAACGTCCTTCCGATTTAAATGCAAATCTTTTAAAATAACCCCTTTCGGCATGCAATGCTGTTGCGTGAAAAATGCTGACAGGTAAAACAAAAAAGTGTAAATTTGCCTCAACTGTAAGAGTAGTTTTTACCTGCTCACATTCAATATATTACATTCTGAAGGCACAAACTTTTCAGGATCTGCTTAAAAACGCTCAACCATGGAAGAAGCTGACAAAATTTCACCAGATAAAAACCACTTTATTTCCAGGGGATGTTGTCAACAGCCCAGCCTGATTCATAAAAACGACACTATTTTCCGTCATGGTTGCAGCAAACTCGATACCTTCGACTGGCTGCGCTTTGTGCCACTTCCTGATGGTCATGTTCCGTTTGATTGTATTGAGGTCAGGTTTAAAAATAACCGTAAGGATTTTTACAGATTACCCGTGGATATCGAAACGCATGTTGGCGATATCCTGGCCGTTGAGGCCAATCCAGGGCATGACATTGGCATTGTGTCGCTTACAGGAGAAATCGTCAGGCTTCAGATGAAGAAGAAAAATGTTGACCCAAAGCGTGATGACATTAAGAAAGTTTACCGGAAATCGCGACTGAGCGATATTGAAAAATGGATAACGGCTGTTGAAAAGGAAGATCCTACGCTTTTCCGTTCAAGGGAAATGGCCTCAGAGTTGAATATGAAAATGAAATTGAACGATGTTGAATATCAGGGCGATGATACCAAAGCAATTTTCTTTTATACGGCTGAGGAAAGAGTTGACTTCAGGGAACCGATCAAGTTGTTTGCCGATGAATTTAAAGTGCGGATTGAAATGCGACAGATCGGCGCAAGACAGGAAGCCTCAAAACTCGGAGGAATCGGTACCTGCGGAAGGGAACTATGCTGTTCTACCTGGCTCAGCAGTTTTAACACCGTAAGCACCAATGCCGCCAGGATTCAGCAACTCTCACTGAACCCTCAGAAACTGGCCGGACAATGCGGAAAGCTTAAATGCTGCCTGAATTACGAATATGCCGCTTATGCCGAAGCGCTCAGGAATTTCCCGACCGAAGAAAACCTCCTCAACACTAAAAAAGGAGATGCGTTTCAACAAAAAATCGATGTATTTGCCGGCATCATCTGGTATGCATACAAGTCGGAGCCCAATAATATGATGGCCATCCCTGTTGAAAAGGTAAAAGAGATTATTGCACTTAACAAAAAAGGACAACCCATCGACAAACTGGAAGATTTCGCCAGAAAAGTTGAGAAAAAAACTGAATTTGAAAACTTTGTCGGGCAGGAGGCGCTCAACCGCTTCGACAAGTAATTGGGATCCAACATACATTGCATTTTGGTTCACCAACGAAGAACCTTATAATAGAATTTCAAAAACAGCGTTAACCGGATGATGAAAAGGTTTTTTGGCAGTTTTCAACGATTAATGGTCAGCGTTGGATTTTTCACAGCCATCGTGCTGATATCTTCCTGCGACAGAACAAAATTTTATGATGAAAGCCTGAGCCTGCAAAATGACCAATGGCCAAAAGACCAGGCGATGTCTTTTAAAGTCATTATTGAAGATACCCTGAGTACTTACCGGTTTTTCATCAATGTCCGTAACAGCAACTCATACAAGTACAAAAACATTTACTTCTTCCTATCCACAGAATTTCCTGGCGGGGGAATGTCGCGCGATACGATTGATTGCCTGCTTGCAGCCAAAAACGGAGAATGGTTTGGCAAAGGAACAGGCCGATATCGCGATAACCGAATACCTATCCGCAGCAATATCCGTTTTCCGCGGGCAGGCAGCTACACATTGAGCCTTAACCAGGCTATGCGGGAAGATGTGTTGGAAGGGATTTCTGAAGCAGGAGTCAGGCTTGAGAAGGAAGAAAAAAAATGATTGTCTCTTTTAGATGACAAGGGAATCAGGGGAGCGGGAGACAAGGAGATTATGGGGAAAGACAATTTCTAATTTCTAATTTCTAATGTCTAATGTCTAATGTCTAATGTCTCTTATGTAACTCGTGTTGAGGCTGAGGCGATGAGTTGAGTGCAGCCGAAGCTTTGAGGTAAAAATTAAGTTGTGGAATCATGCTTAGGAGCTGCTTAACCTTAACCTTAGCCTTAACCTTTTCAAGGCTTCGCAAAGAAAGTTATTCTCATTCGGGCTATAAAAACCTTTATTGAGGGACTAATTTCGAATCCTCAAAGTTATCAGGACAATTTTCGATTTCGATTAAACGTAAGATTTTAATAACAATGACTAAGAAACCAAAAAGTGGCCAGGCCGATGTTAATCTCTGGCGAAAACGATTCTGGAAGGCTTTTATTGGTTTTTTCATTTTTGTGATTTTACTTTTTACTGCTATGTCATTCGGGTTGCTGGGCTTTATGCCTTCATTCGAAGAACTCGAAAATCCGAAAAGTAACCTGGCTTCCGAAGTCATTTCAGCCGATCAGGAATTACTCGGTAAGTACTACATCGAAAACAGGTCGAACATACACTATGATGAGTTATCTCCCAACCTGGTAAACGCCATTATTGCTACCGAGGATTCCCGGTTCGAAAAGCATTCAGGCATCGATGTCAGGGCTTTATTCAGGGTTTCGTTCGGAATTATTACCGGGTCTAACAAAGGCGGCGGTAGCACTATTACCCAGCAATTAGCAAAAAATCTTTTCCCCCGTAAAACTAACAGGCTTTTTATCAAGATCATTTTCATTAAACTTAAAGAGTGGATTACTGCCATAAAGCTTGAGCGAAACTACACTAAACAGGAAATAATTGCCATGTATTTCAACACGGTTGACTTTGGCAGTAATTCCTTTGGTATTAAATCGGCTGCCAAGACATTTTTCAACAAAGAACCAATAGACCTTACCATAGAGGAGTCGGCCATGCTGGTGGGCATGTTGAAAGCGCCGTCGTGGTTCAGCCCTGCCCGAAATCCTGAGCGCGCCCTCAAACGCCGGGAAGTCGTTTTGAACCAGATGAAAAAAAACGATTACATTACTGAGGATCAATATGATTCGCTCAGGGTATTGCCCCTCGACATGTCCAATTACCGGATGCAGGATCACACTTCGGGTGAAGCTACCTATTTTAGGGAGTACCTGCGCCAGATCATGTCGGCCGGCGAGCCGGACCGTAAAAGTTACTTCGATAAAAAAGTATTTACGGAAGATTCGCTTCAGTGGATTAACAGTCCTCTATATGGCTGGATAGAGAAAAATCCGAAACCGGACGGAACACGTTACAACCTGTATAAAGACGGTCTTAAAATTTATACTACCATTAATTCCCGCATGCAATTGTATGCCGAAGAGGCTGTTGCCGAGCACCTGGGCAATGAACTTCAGCCTGCATTTTTCAAGCACTGGAAGGGACGTGAAGAGGCCCCCTTCGACTTTCCGAATTCAGTGGTAAAAGCCGAAGCCCATAAATTAATGACCGCTTCAATGAAGCGCTCAGATCGCTACAGGAAGCTTAAAGCGGTCGGCGCTTCGGAAGATTCCATCAGGTTATCTTTCCGCAAAAAGGTGCCTATGAAGATCTTTACCTGGAAAGGAAACCGCGACACCATTATGAGCCCATGGGATTCGATCAGATACTGCAAGTTTTTCCTGCAGGCCGGATTAATGTCGGTTGAACCGCAAACCGGTTTTGTAAGGGCTTACGTTGGCGGAATTAACTACAGCCATTTTCAGTTCGATCATGTTAAAATGGCCAAAAGGCAGGTAGGATCTACATTCAAACCCTTTGTTTACACACTTGCCATGCAGGAGGGTGATTTTTCGCCCTGCACCAAAATTGCCAACATTCAATACAGCATCGACCTGCCTGAAGGCGGCAAATGGGAGCCGGGCAATGCCAATGATTACAAAAAGGGACAAATGGTTACCCTGAAAGAGGCCCTTGCCAATTCGATTAACTGGATTTCGGCTTTCCTGATCAAGCGTTATTCACCCATGGCGGTAATTAAAATAGCCCGCAAAATGGGTGTAACCAGCCAAATAGATCCAGTCCCCTCAATTTCGCTCGGAACACCTGACCTTACGCTGTATGAAATGACCGGAGCAATGAATACTTTCGCTGCCAAAGGCGTTTACATAGAACCCCTTTTTGTTACGCGTATTGAAGACAAAAACGGGAACGTGATTGCCCGGTTTATGCCCCGGCAGGAAGAAGCCATGAGCGAAGAAACAGCCTTCCTGATGCTTCAGTTAATGAAAGGGGTGGTCGAAAGTGGCACCGGGGTCAGGCTCCGTTACAAGTACGGGCTTAACAACCCAATTGCCGGTAAAACCGGGACCACCCAAAACAACTCTGATGGCTGGTTTATGGGACTTACGCCTGACCTGGTGACCGGTGTGTGGGTTGGAGGTGAAGACCGCAGCGTCCGTTTCCGCTCCATTACACTCGGACAAGGCGCTAATATGGCTCTACCAATCTGGGCACTCTATATGAAACGCATTTATGCCGATTCAAAACTAAAACTGTCAACAGGTGACTTCGAAAGACCTGCAAACCCTCTATCTGTTGAGATTGATTGCGCCAAATATGAAGCTGAACAAAAAAGTAACGACAACAAATACAACGCGGATGATTTTTAAATACAGTTTATGGCCAACCACTGTACCCCCTTTTTAAACAGTCTCATTTGCTCATTTAAACGAATTAAAAACGCACTGCTTGACCAGATATCACTGACCACATTGTGGTTGATATTTTCGGGCATTTGCATATACAATGTCCAGAATAAAGATTGGGACAAACCGGTTCGCCTGATCAAGGACGATGTTAACTTATACTATATTTATACCTCAGCAGCCATTGTTTACCATGATTTAAATTTTGGCCGGATTTACAACAAAATTCCACATTATGCCAGGCGTTATTTGTGGTTGCCAACCAACAAAGACACCGGAAGGTCTTATTCCAAAATGTCGATGGGACTGGCGATGGTTTATGCGCCGTTTACAGCGTTTGCCCACTATGGGCTGGTACCCTTGACAGGGGCCAATCCCGATGGCTATTCACCTCCATACAAAATGGGGCTGCTCCTTAGTGCCCTGATGTTTTTTCTGTTTGGATTGTGGAATCTTAGAAAATTACTACTTGAGTATTTTAGCGAAACAATTACAGCTTTAACACTGATTGTTATTGCCTTCGGAACCAATCTGTCGTGGTACGTAACTTCCGAAGCAAGCATGTCGCATGTTTACAGTTTTGCACTGATCATTTATTTGTACCGGTTATTACAGAAATGGTTCAGGAATCCCCGTATCGGGTTAACCATTTTAACCGGCCTGGTTTTTGGCTTGATTGTTCTTATCAGGCCCACCAACCTGATATTTATCGTGCTTTTTTTTGCCACCAGCGATTTTCGGGAACGAATTCAATTCCTGTTGAAAAACTATGTTAGAATCCTGTTGATGATGGCCATGTTTCTACTGGTCTGGATTCCACAATTTGCTTTTTGGAAATATGTCAGTGGTGACTGGTTCCTGTACACTTACACCAAAGAAACCTTCTTCTGGAACAATCCTCAGATAACAGGCAGTTTGTTCAGCTACCGCAAAGGATGGCTGGTTTACACCCCGTTGATGGCACTTGCCTTTATTGGGCTGCCTTTCCTTTGGAAACAAAGCAGGCCGTTGTTCTGGCAGGTAATATCAGTGCTGGCTTTACTCATTTACATTAATTCATCATGGTGGTGCTGGTGGTTTGGTGGAAGTTATGGCAACAGGCCTTACATTGATGGCTACGGAATTTTCGCCTTATCAATTGCAGCATTTTTCAAATATGTGGCAAACCTGAAGATTAAAGCTGTGTCTTATGCAGGCATATTTATAATTGCAGCTTTTGTTTGCCTGAATCTTTTCCAAACCTGGCAGTATCGGATGGGGTTGATCCATTATATGTCTGAAACCAAACAAACATATTGGATGAATTTTTTGAAAACAAAAACATACGATGATTATTTTGACAATCTGGTTCAACCCGATCATGAAATGGCTATTGCGGGCAAATACTATCCAAAAACAGAAATTAAAGAAGGGGAAAGAAACCGGCTAAAAGCATCAATCTTATCCAAAAAGCAATTTTTTATACAGTATTATAAAAGCAGGATCATTGAAGAAGGGATACTGCAGAAATATTTAAAAGAACACAATCTCACTCAAAGCATAGATTCAATCAGTGAGGCCCGGGCCTTGGAAAGATTTGACAATCTCAGAACGCGTTTCTAGATTCCGGCCATTTCAACCCGGAAACCTTTTTATGTTTCTTTTCAGAATCTGAATGTGGATAAGCCAATGCACTACATTGAGAATCGGCCCTGAATTCAATTGCTGCGATAATATTTCTAATGAAATTCGCAATTATTTGCCAACCCGGGCAACAGGCTTTCAAGGGTCATTGAGATATACACATCGGGTTTCTCAGCATCAACGATGGGTTCGTTCAGTTTGTATTGCCATTTATCCCAAATAAACACCGAACGGGAAAACGAATCACGGAAGTAAGCATGAATGAATTTGCCAAAGGAATCATGCACAATCATTATTCGTGGAAGGTCCTGATTGTTGTCCTGCATATAATAGCCTTTAAAAAAATTAATCTCTTCAAAATTATCAGGCACTTCATAGGGGCATGGAGTAATCGAACTGATTTTAACCGATTTACGCAGTGTGAAAGAATATTGCACATCCTGCATCTCTTCGTGCATATTAATAATATGGGCCAGGTTGCCTCCATTCCTGTGCTTTGGCCTTATTGTGTAATCATTGGCTTGCAACACCCTGACTCCGGGTATCTTTCTCGCTATTCTGGCTGCAATATTCTGGTAGGCTACAAATGCCCCAATCTCATTCCAGTGGTTATCAGTAGCCATGAATAATTCCCGTGAAGCGCTATCCTTCGCTGCAAGCAGTACTTTGCGCAAATCAATCATTTCGATTCCGAGGCCGGAAATAACATCCAAAAACTGGTCGGTGCGGCTGATGGTATCCCTGACCTGCACATACCAGGGCAGATATTCCGGATAAATGGAATACTTGATCGGGCAAACCGCAACATAGTAATCAATTCCCTTGTTCTCAAAGTATTTCTTCCGGTGTGAAAATTCCGAGCGGATTCTGTCAAGCTCATTGTTTGTAAAAAGAGTCGTTCTTTGATAAGTATCCAACTCTTTAGGTACCATAAAAAGGTTTTGGTTACGCCCGATAAGAACCTGATCGGGGTATGGGCATTTATTATAAACCTTGAAATTTATATCGGCATATAATTTCATAAACTGATTCCGAAAGGCAAAATGGTCATTGTAGTATGCCTCAAACAAACGAGGGAATGGATCAAGGCGTGCCGGGTTGAAACCGGGCATAGTATTCAATGCACGGTTCTCCTGATTTGGCATCTCCGGCAGAATTTTAAACCATTGCTGGATCCCGGCCGAAGAAATAACCAATATAAAAAGAATGGTTAATAAATAATCAGAAAACACGAATCGTCTTTTCATAATGACTGGTTAAAACCGGTAATAGATAAATGGGTTGTAGGTATTGGTTATCAGGTAAACCGAACAGAGAATAAAAATCCCGACTAAGAATATGGCCTGAAATGCCCTGTAGATTTCCGTAACAGCAAAATACCGCTCTTTCATAACCGAAATTTTTGCTTCCAGTAAACCGGTTACTTTTACGATGATGCCGGTTGCACTTAACAAACCAATGATAATGAAAAGAAGGAACTCAAAATTTAAAACCTTGCTATACACCGCAAAATCATTTTGCACAGCACCATTACCAAATAAAGCCCCATAGTAATTCCAGGCTGAACCGGCGGAATCGGCCCTGAAAAGTACCCACGCCATTAATACAACGAATGTGGTGTAAATGTGCTGTAACGGCCGCCAGAGCTTCCCCGGAAACCGGCCATCCCCTGCCCTTTCGACTATCAGAAAGAAACCATGCAAAAAACCCCACAACACAAAATTCCATGCAGCGCCATGCCAGAGACCTGTAATAAAAAAGACTATAATCAGGTTTAGATAGGTCCTTCCATTGCCCTTTCGGTTGCCTCCGAGCGGCACATATAAATAATCGCGGAACCAGGTTGAAAGACTGATGTGCCACCTGCGCCAGAATTCCTTCACCGATCTTGAGATATAGGGATAATTGAAGTTCTCTAAAAAAGTAAATCCAAACATTCTTCCCAATCCGATGGCCATATCAGAATACCCCGAGAAATCAAAATATATATGTAAAGCGTAAGAAACCAGGCCAAGCCATGCCAATGGGGTTGATAGTTGATCGGCTGGTGAGTTAAAGGCCAAATCTGCTATCGAACCCATCGTATTTCCCAGCAGGACTTTTTTGGCCAGACCGATAATAAACCGCCGGATGCCATAGGCAAAACCGGCAGAATCTACGGTTCTCCTTTGAATTTGCCGGGCAATATCATGATAACGGACAATAGGGCCTGCAATCAACTGCGGAAACAGCGCAATGTATAAACCCAGGTTAAAGGGATTCTTTTGTACCTCAGCCTCTTTCCTGTAAACATCGATTAGATAGGACATGGCCTGAAAAGTGTAGAAGGATATCCCAACAGGTAAAATAATACCGGGATCCCCGAATGGTTTATAGCTCAATACTTCAAGTATTCCATTCAGGTTTTCGACAACAAAATTGGCATATTTGAATATACCCAGAAAAATTAAATTAAGAAAAACCCCAACCCCCAGATATTTTGATGAAGCTCTGCTACCTAAATTTTTACCAATTCCCCGACCTATGAGATAGTTAAAAAAGATTGAAAGAATCAGCAGGATAGAATAGCTTACCCCTCCCCAGGCAAAGAAAACCAGACTGGACAGAAACAGAAAATAATTCCTTAGCTTTTTGCTAAGTAGAAAATACAAGAATAGAACTACAGGAAGGAAACCAAACAAAAAAACAGCCGAGCTGAAGAGCATATTTCCGGGATTATGCCGAGTTAAACACTTTAATAATATTCTGTCAGGTTTTCCGGTATAGTAAACTATAGCTTAATCAATAATCCTGAAACAGGAACAGATTGGAAACTTCGCAATATTATCTTAAAAAAGCAATGATGAATCGATGCGCTTCATGCAAATCAGGGAATAGCCATCTATATAAAACAGCAATTCCCTGAATCTTCAATCAAAAAAGTTATTGGGGCTTAAAATTTGAATGTAACCCTGATATCATCAAAATAGGCCGTCTTCTTCGCTCCGTACCCGAAAATCTTAATCTGATACCCGGGCTTTAACGGTTCATCTATCTCAAAGTTGGCAGTGAACTCATGCCATTGATTTTCAGATAGTCCATCTTCCATCAAACGGTATGACTTCCAGATCACAGACTTGTTGTTGTCATTGATATCCATAACAAATCCCAAATCAGGATTCTTAACTTCGCTATAAAACCATCCGCTGACTACAACCGTATTAGGAAGTTTCTCGTTGATGTTTTCAAGATTTTCTTTAAATGCATAGGAATACATATTCACAGCATCAACCATTGAAACGTATTCTCCGGAATGAGCTTTGTCCACAGGCATTTTTACAATAGTCTTTTCATTGGACCATGATGGGATTCCTACCAATGCATTTTCCAGATCATTCTCAAACACTACCTGGTTCTCACTAATCTGATCCTGCGAGTCCTTAACTGCGGGCGTTTTTGATGAATTTGAGCAACCATAGGCAATAAGCCCAATAAATGTAATAAAAAACAGTTTTTTCATATTTCAGCGACGTTACTTATTTGTAATGAAGGCAAAGGTATAACAATAAAAATTGTCGGCAAAATCAATTTGCGTCACCGTTTTTTAACTTTATTAAAACTCATGTAAAACAGGATTCCATAGCCCTGCCCAAGACTATAATAACCATTTCTGATTATTTTAAAACAGTCCTTCCCATGACTGATACAGTTAATCAGGTTGAATATTTTTCCAATTTTCGCTATAGCCTCAATCAACAATTAAAACAAATTGAAATTTGCAGGTCGTTTTTCAAAAATTATCAAAATAATTTTACCCTAATCTGGTGTATTGAAAGAAATGCAGGTAAAAAAAAACCATACTTTCGTCATCTGAATTAAAGAACCGTTAATACCAGAGATAAATGTACCGGATTAAAGGATTAATACCAACTAAAGGAAAAATAAAGTATTCCGGAATTATCATCGTGTTGCTGGCATGCATATTTGTATTGCGCGACATTCAACTCTCGGATTTTAATAATAAGAACCGCATTATTGAAGGTGATGTACTGCATTATTATGCATATCTGCCAGCCTTGTTGGTCTATCACGATCTCAAACTTGGGTTTGTCGCCAAGGCACCCGGGAAATTTTCCGACAGGTTTTGGCCTGTAGTTGCACCCAATGGCAATTATGTAATTATGACTACAATGGGTATGTCATTGATGTATGCACCATTCATTGTTCCAACCCATTACTTTCTTAAAGTAACCGGACAGGCGGCCGAAGGTTATTCGAAGCCTTATAAGATCGCATTACTGGTCAGTTCAATTTTTTACATTATACTCGCACTTTTTCTGATCAGGAAACTTTTAGCTGTCTATTTCCCTGATACTATTATTTCGCTGGTGCTGATCAGTCTGGCACTTGGCACAAACCTGATCCATTATGCAACAAGAGAAGCCGCCTTTAGTCATGCCTATAGCTTTTTCCTATTAACATGGTTTATGTTTAGTACCGTTAAGTATTATAAAAAACCAGGGTACTTAAATGCCATAGTATTAGGGCTCTCCGCCGGATTAATCATGCTGGTAAGACCAACCAATGCTATTGTTTTTATCATTTTTCCCTTATGGGATGTCTCTTCCCGGACAGATATCAAAAACAGAATCACATTTTTTTTCAAAAACCGGAAGCATGTCATTGCTCTTGTCCTGACAATGGTTATTATCTTTATTCCCCAGGTCATTTACTGGAAAATGACAAGCGGTCAGCTTCTTTTCAACGGTTATGGAGAAGGAGGTCGTTTCTTTTTTAATAATCCCCAGCTTGCAAACATTCTATTCAGTTATAGAAAAGGATGGCTTTTATACACTCCTTTAATGATGCTTACTCTGTTTGGGTTCATCTGGTTATACAGAATCAACAAAGGTATTTTCTATCCGGTCCTGATTTATTTTCTTCTGAATACTTATGTACTTTCTTCCTGGTGGCTTTGGTGGTTTGGAGGAAGTTACGGCAACAGAGCATTTATTGATATGTATGGGATTCTTGCCTTCCCGCTGGCGGCCTTCTTTTATTCCCTGTTTTCGAAAAAATACCTGGCAGTAAAAGCTTTGCCATTTCTGCTTATGCTTTTATTTGTAGCCCACAATCTCTTTCAGCTTCAGCAATACCAAAACGGAGCTATCCATTTTGTTTCCATGACCAAAGAGGCTTACTGGGAATCGTTCGGAAAACTCAAACCATCGTCGGAATATTATGAATTATTGGTTTTCCCTGATTACAAGGCAGCAAAAGAAGGAATCTACCCCAAACCTGTTGTTCCAAAAACAGTTAAAAATAAAGCCAATACAAGTAAGGCGACGGAAAAAACATTGGAATACTATGAAAATCAGATCAGGCAGAGTCCTGAACTGATGAAACAGGAGGAAGAAAAAGCCCGGATTAAAAATATCAGTATCGACAGTGCAATTGCAATAGATGCCAGATGGCTCTTTGAGAAAAACAGCAAATAGAATGAGGGGTACAAATATACAATAGTTCGGTAAACTTTTATCTCACGCTAAGACGAATAGAGCTCCTTTCTATTAAACAGTTCCAATATCATTATTCAGTTCTTGTATTTTTCAGACTTCGGGAGATTTGCCAATAATTTTGACGATATCAGTGTACCCGGCTCCGGTCGGCCATTTGAACCATGATGACTGAAAACCAGCGTTAAACTGATACAACCATTTATTATTAATCCCGTGCCAACAATAAATCTCTTCCAACTTCCTTATATTTGCCGACAATTAATTTTATAAGGCACCAAATAGTTACATTACAATGGTATTTAGCAGCAGCCTGTTTCTTCTCTATTTTCTGCCGGTTTTTTTGTTGTTCTATTATTTTGCCGATGTAAAGTACAAGAACTACGTGGCCCTGGCAGCCAGTCTTTTCTTTTATGCCTGGGGAGCCCCGACCTTTATTTTTATTGTTATTGCATCCATCATTGCCGATTTCTACGCGGTAAAAGTGATGCACAAGTCCAAAGGCCGGGAAAAACGTCTTTGGGTCACTTTTTCGATTGCCCTTAATATCGGAATGCTGCTCTACTTTAAATATGCCAATTTCTTTGTCGATAATTTCAATACCATAATTGAAAGCATGGGCGGCAAACCGGTTGAGTGGGCCAAAGTTGCCCTGCCTATCGGTATCTCATTCTTCAGTTTCCAGAAAATGACCTATGCGGTTGATGTTTACCGCAAAGTTCATGTACCACTGAAAAAACTGAGTGATTTTGCCCTGTATATCCTCATGTTCCCGCAGTTGATTGCAGGGCCAATTGTTCGGTTCAATGAAATTGCAGACCAACTGGAAGACCGCCGCGATAATGAGAACGTGGATAACCGTCTTACCGGTTTCTTCAGGTTTGCCCTGGGCCTTGGCAAAAAGGTGTTGATCGCCAACGTGCTGGGCGAATATGCCGATTCAGTCTTTGCCTTGGATCCTGCCGGCATTTCAACAGCCACTGCCTGGATGGGTGTTATAGCTTATGCCTTCCAGATTTACTTCGACTTTGCGGGCTATTCCGACATGGCCATCGGATTGGGCCGGATGATTGGGTTTGACTTCCTCGAGAATTTCAACAACCCTTATATCTCTCAAAACATCACTGAATTCTGGCGAAGGTGGCATATTTCATTGGGTCGCTGGATGCGCGATTATCTGTATATTCCGCTTGGCGGAAATAAAGTATCTATTCGCCGGCTCTATTTTAACCTCTGGTTAGTCTTTATTATTTCCGGATTCTGGCATGGCGCTGCCTGGAATTTTGTTGTGTGGGGGGCATTTCACGGGGCATTTCTGATTGCTGACAGAATCTTTCTGCTGAAATTTTACAAACTGATCGGAAAATATCCTTCCATTGTTATAACCTTTGTAATTACGCTGATTGGTTGGGTGTTGTTCAGGGCCGAATCGCTGGATTATGCCATTGACTTTACCGGACGAATGTTCAGCCTGACCGGTGGTCCTGCAGTTTACATCAGCCAGAAAGTCTGGATCATTCTTGTGATCGGCGCATTCTTTGGGTTTTGGGCATCGGCCGGAAAAATCGAGAAATGGCAGGAAAAACTCTTTGCAAAAAAGCAGAAGATGTCAACACTCGTTGTCATGACAGCCGCATCGGTTATCTTATTTATCATCAGCCTTGCTGCCATTACCTCTTCAGGATTTAATCCTTTCATCTATTTCCGGTTCTAGCATGAAACTGCTGAAAAATATCCTTTTTAGCCTGTTAATGCTGATGATCGGCATGCCTTTGATTCAGCGCACAGTTCCCGTTTTTAAGGAGGCGCCACTGAAAGGGGCATACGATCTTCCGGCTAAGCCATTTGCCACCATCAAATCGGTTCTCGACGGAAGCTACCAGGATGCTTATAACAATTACTACGAACACTCCATCGGCCTGAGGCCATTGCTGGTGCGCATCCACAACCAGATAGCATACACTGTTTTCGATACCGCGCTCGCCAGCGGCGTTATCATCGGTAAACACAATTATCTCTACGAAATTAATTACATCAAAGCCTGGAAAGGCTGGGATTTTGTCGGACAACAGGTTATTGACGAACAGGTAAATAAAGCAGTTTTTGTAAACACCAGGTTGCGCGAAGCCGGTAAAACCCTGCTTTTTGTGATAGCACCCGGCAAAGCAAGCTTCTTTCCGGAATTTATTCCTGATCAATTTATGCGGCTGGCCACGGGAAAAACGACCAACTACGAAGCCTGGCATAAAAGTTTAAGCCAAAACAATCTGCCACTAATAGATTTCAACGATTGGTTTGTAAAGATGAAAGATACCGCTTCGTGGCCATTGTACCCGCAGTGTGGAATCCACTGGAGTGCATACGGGGTGGCGCTTTCGCTGGACTCGCTGATGAACTTCATCGAAAAAGACCGGCAAATAGATATGGTTGATTTCGGCTGGAAGGGTTTTGACCAGCCCGACACCCTGCGCAGCCCTGACTATGATATTGCTGAAGGCATGAACCTGCTCTTAAAAATTCCGCATTATCCGATGGCATATCCCAAATTATGGTTTGGCAACGAAGTAGGAAAAACAAAGCCAAACGCCATGGTGGTTGCCGACAGTTACTACTGGAATATTTTTGGCCCCGGTTATTCTGCCAGAATTTTCAACGATAACAATTTCTGGTATTACAATGCTGAGGCCCAAAACCCTGCCTGGCCGGCTTCGCGCAAGACTACAGACATTAATATTCTTGAGGCCGTTGGCAACACCGATGTCATCATCATCATGGCCACAGAAGCCAATCTGTATCGGTTCCCATACGGTTTTATCGACAGGCTTTATGAGGCACTTGTTTCATCTTCATCTTTAAAGACGTCGGAAAAACCGGTAATGGATCATTCGGTCAAAGAAGCTGAAATCCTCGCAATAATGGAAAGTATTGACAATAACCCGGATTATAAGGAGTCCGTCAGGAAAAAAGCCATTGCCAAAGGAGTTACTTACCGGGAAATGCTGCGGCTGGATGCTGGCTGGGTATGGGAAGAGAAACACAGGTAAGGCTAAAGCCTGTCTGCTTGACGCAGTCAGGCAGGGAAAAAGTAAAAAGTAAAGCTCAAACTTTAATTACACTTCATCGGTTCTTCTAAGAACCTCCTTTTCTACAATAGGGGATATTCTGAACCCGGCAGCCTTCAAGTCCTCAAGATATGGTCTCAGTTCTTGTATTAATCCAGATTGTTTGGTTTTAATTAAAATGCCCAATGTCCCGGTAATTTTTAAACCCAGCTTTTCTGCTTCTTTTCTACCTTTCAGGTCATCAAGTATCAATAGTACATTATCAAACTCCAGAGCCAGTGCAATTGCCGATGCTTCTCCTTTATCCAAAAAAAGATCAAGCAGTTGCTGGTATTTCTTGTTTCTGACGCTTTCAACTTTAATCCAATCTGGCAGCTTTTCACCAAATTACATAGCAATCTCCCGGGTTACATATATTTCCCGGTACAACTTTTCAAGAAATCCCAGAGCCTGAATTTTTGTTAATGCAATTAAACAACTGGTATCTACAATAACAATAATATCAAGCATTGGCTATATCCTTTTCCAGTTCATCAACAGATTGGCTGAATAATGATACGCCATACTTGCCCATGATTTCAATGAAAGCACGCTTCGATATACCAACTATCTCGGCAGCCTGACCGGCTGAAACCAGTCCGTCTTCGTACATTTTGGATGCAACATAAACCGAGAAGTCGAAGGCTTTCATATTTATGCTTTCCGGTATATTAAGTGTAACCTTGTTCATTGCTTTAGGTTTATTCAATAACAAAGATAATGAAATCCCGGCAAAAAACGAAGGATGTTAACCTGAACAAATCCAAATCTATCTGTTTTTCGTTGCTAAATGTTAGATAAATATGGCAAATAACCACATCCCGGGGTTGTTAAATACATATCCAATCTTATTGGCTGAAGAGAACCATCACAAAAAGAGGATTAAATTAGTGCAATTAAATCAAGGTATTCTGCAATAAAAGAATGATTGCTATATCTTAGCCAGTAAAAACAAATTGTTAAATTTCTACTAATGAAACCATATGGGATCAAGTATCCATTCAAGAATCCCACATTTCTGATCAACGAACAGATTTGCCTTCAGAACATCCATCGCATGGCCGAAAAAGCCAGCGCCAATCATTTGATATTCAGGCCTCACTTCAAGACTCACCAATCGGTTGAAGTCGGTGAATGGTTTAGCCGGGCCGGAGTCACCGCCATCACCGTTTCTTCGGTAAGCATGGCGCAACAATTTGCCGCTGCCGGTTGGCTGGATATCACCATTGCCTTTCCCCTGAATTTCAGTGAAATTAACCTGCTGGCCGGTAAAATCACGCTGAATGTGCTGGTTGATATGCCGGAGCAGTTAGGCTGCACACGCATGGCACCCTGAAAACCCGCTGCCGGCTTAATCTAATTTCATTGAAAACAAGTACAATAATCCTTACTCTTACTGCATTTTTTTTCCTTTTGGCAAATTTATCGTCTCAATCCTTGACTGATAAACGATTGAAATTCCCTCTTACAGCGGTGGCTGACTCCGGAACAATATTGAATAAACAACGAGTCGGAAAAGTACTTGAAATCGCTCGCTACACAAATGATCACCAGGAGTTTGAGATAGGTTCTGATCCTTCAGGATCAAGTGAACTCGCTTACCAGTCATTTCAGACTACCTTAACGATAGATAGCGTAAATTACAGCATTTCGATCTCAAACCCTCAAACAATTGAATCTACATTTTAACTTCCGGTAAAAATCGCCAACCGACCTCGTATCTCTTTTTGGCAATACGCTCAAAGATTTGGATACGTAATATATTGATGTATAGGAACTACATGTAAACGAAGATCCTTGTCCCGGAGTTCATCCTTCTGGTCACGGGTGAGTATATACCCTTCTTTCAGGCCAAAATATTTCATGGCTTCCAGCAACCCATCCATTTCCTGTTTCAGGTTATCTGAGTTTATTTCTTCGCATACCTGTATGAGCATTTTACATTTTTGGTTATCAAATACCACAAAATCGCATTCATGGTTTTCACGAAAATAAAAACACCTGAAGTTTTGCTGTCGCAGAAAAAGAAAGACGGCATTTTCAAGTAACCTTCCCTTATCTTTGCTAAAACTCAGCGTATTCGCATTGATTAAGCCATTGTCAACAACATAGACCTTCCGCGGATTCAAAGCAATACTTTTTGCAGACCAACTGAATCGGGGAAGATAAAAGAACAGGTAACTGTCGCCTAGCCAGGTCAGATAATCGGAAACAGTATTTGCAGAGCCAAGTGAAAAGGTTTTTTTTAGATTATTGTACGAAAATTCCTTGCCGATATTCGAAAGCAAGAAGAACGTTATATCCATCAGGCTTCCTGTATTTCTTATCCCATATCGTATGGCGATATCTCTTAAAACTATGTTTTTCAACATGTTTTGCAGGATTTCAGGGTTTCCCGAATCAAGAAACTCAGGAAAACCACCTAATCGGTTAAAATCATCAAATGAAGAAGGGTTGTTTTCCAGTTTTCTGTATCTTAGGAATTCAATGTAGGAAAAAGTAAAAAGCTCATGGCGCAGGTGCCTGCCCGTAAGCCTGGTTCCCAGGCCTTTACTTAATAAGGAAGCATTGGAACCAGTGATATACACCTTTTCCTTCCGGTCGTGCAATTGCCGGATAAAGAGCTCCCATGACGGCACATTTTGTATTTCGTCAAAGAAATAAGCATCTATACCCCTGCCAATGATTTCATCCATTTTTGGAAAATCACCGACTTCAAAACCATGTACACGGGCATCTTCAAAATTGAAGTAGGCTGTGTTTTCATATCTGCTATTGATGATTTGCTTCATCAGGGTGCTTTTTCCGCACCTTCTTACCCCCGAAATAACTTCGATGTGATTACCTGTAGGTTGGAAAACTGAGAGAAAATCCCGGTTTATGGTACCGGCACTTAATGTAAGTTGCTCATATTGTGCATTAAGAGCTAGTTCAATGTCCCTTTTAAGTATCATGTCTTTGACCTCATATAGTTTACATTGCAAATATAAAAAAGTTTATATTATTAATGTAAACATGAATTATTTTTATAAGAAATCCTATGCAAACAGATTAAGGTAGCATTTACTGAAAATGTTTAGCTCATTCTTCCCCCGAAAGGGAAAAGTAATTGCTATATTCGCCTGAACCAATTGTTTACCATACCAAAGTCCTCCTGATGAAAACCAAGAGTGTATCAATTATTATCAACTCACCCACTTTCCTTATCAACGGGCAGGTTTGCCGCACCAATATCCGCAGAATGGCGGAAAAGGCCAGAATCAACGACTTGATTTTCAGGCCACATTTTAAAACACACCAATCGGTTGAAGTTGGTGAATGGTTCCGCGATGATGGTGTTGAAGCTATTACTGTTGCATCAGTCAGCATGGCACAACAATTTGCCGCTGCCGGTTGGCAGGATATCACCATTGCCTTCCCGCTTAACATCAGGGAAATTGACGAAATTAACCTGCTGGCCGGTAAAATCAGGCTTAATGTGCTGTTTGATATGCCGGAGCAGGCGGCTGCAATGGCTAAGGGACTTGAGAAGCCTGCCGGATTTTTCGTTAAAATTGATGTTGGATATCACCGTGCAGGAGTTTTGCCAGAGGACTTTGAAACCATTGACACCATTCTTGGCTCTGCCGGATCAGACATGCTGCAATTCAATGGTTTCCTTACCCATGCAGGGCAAACTTATGGTGCAAATAGCAGGGAAGAAATCCTGAATATTCACCGGAAAACCTCAGAAATTCTTTACGGGCTAAAACAAAAATACAATCGGAAATTCCCCGGTATCATTACTTCAACAGGTGATACGCCATCATGCAGCCTGGCAGAGGACTTTACCGGGATTGACGAAATCCGCCCGGGAAATTTTGTGTTTTACGACCTCATGCAATGCCAACTCGGCTCATGTAGTTTCGATGAAATCGGGGCTGCTGTCATTTGCCCTGTAGTCTCAGTCTATCCGGCAAGAAACGAAGCTCTGATTTATGGCGGGGCAGTGCATTTGTCAAAGGAATCGCTAACAAATCAGGACGGTAGCAAGAATTTCGGACTGATTGTGCCTTTTATCAATGGTAAATGGCGTCATCCTGAAGGTGATGATTGCCTGGTATCACTTTCACAGGAACACGGTATTTTCAGAACAGATAGCCAGTGGGCAAAATCGCTCAGGCCCGGTGAACTGGTGGCGGTAATTCCTGTGCATTCGTGCCTTGCGGCTGACTTATATCGGAATGCAGATTGCGGATTTCGGATCGCCTGACTGTATTTTCGTAATAAGACATTTGCTTTTCTCCGTATGTCTTCATATCTCTGTATCCTTCTACCTCAATTTACAAAATCCGAAGTAAGAGGTAAGAAGTCGGAAGTCGGAAGTATGAAGTAAGAAGTAAGAGGTAAGAGGTAAGAGGTAAGAGGTAAGAAGTCGGAAGTATGAAGTAAGAAGTAAGAAGTAATAAGTGAGAAGTGAGAAGTGAGAAGTTAAAAAAATCCGAAATCCGATCCCGCACGTGCGGGACCGAAATCCGAATTCTGAAATTGGATATTGGATATTGGATCAGAAGTCAGAGGTTAGAAGTCAGAAGTCAGAGGTAAAAAGTCGGAAGTGGAAGTCAGAAGTAAGATGTAGGAAGTAAGAAGTATGAGGCAATCCGAAATCAGCAATCAGAAATCCGAAATTGGAGATCGGAAGTCGGAAGTAAGAAGTAAGAAGTAAGAGGTAAGAGGTAAGAAGTGAGAATTTGAAAAAATCCGAAATCCGATCCCGCACGTGCGGGACCGAAATCCGAATTCTGAAATTGGATATTGGATCAGAAGTCAGAGGTAAGAAGTCGGAAGTCGGAAGTATGAAGTATGAAGTAAGAAGTAAGAGGTAAGAAGTCGGAAGCCTGAACTCCGCTAATCTGCTAATCTGCTAATTAGAAATCCACATTCCGAAACCCAAAATCTGAAATTGGATATTAGTCCCGATAGCTATCGGGATTAGAAATTAGAAATTAGAAATTAATAAGCTCTTTCGTTCCTCCCCTCTATATAATTGATAAACGACCGGTTCACCACCTTATTACCACCCGGTGTCGGGTAATTGCCGGTAAAATACCAGTCACCGGTATGGTTGGGTATGGCTTCGTGCAGGTCTTCGATGGTCTGAAATACAACCTGAACCTTTGCTCTGCAGTCCTGAGGCGTAACAAGCTGAGAGATTTTATCAGCTATCTGAGTGGCGGTAAATGGACGGTAAATGTCCTTTACATAGTTGACTACCTGCTCTTTTGGCAGTTTCTCCTGTTCCTTGCATTTACGGTAAACTTCGTTAATGACATGGGATTGTTTTGTCTCTTTCAACAATTCAATGGCCGCATTAAAGGCAATAAAATCGCCGAGTTTGGTCATATCAATTCCATAGCAATCAGGATAACGGATCTGGGGAGCTGACGAAGCAACCACTATTTTAACAGGCCCTAACCGGTCGAGTATCCTGATAATGCTTCTGCGAAGGGTGGTTCCTCTTACAATGGAATCATCCAGGACAACAAGGCTATCCACCCCGGGATTAACAACACCATAAGTGACATCATAAACATGGGCTACCAGATCTTCCCGGTCGTTGTCCTGGGTGATGAATGTCCGCAGCTTTATGTCTTTTACAGCCACCTTTTCAACCCTGGGCTTCAGTTTCATAATTTCATCGATTCCGGAGGCAGTCAACGTGGCAGCATCTTTGAGCAGAAGGTCTTTTTTGATTGAATCACAAAAATTGCCTAATTCTTCAATCATTCCGTAATAAGCAACGGCTGCCGTATTCGGAATGTAAGAGAATACGGTGTGCTCAAGATTGTGGTTCACTGCCCCAAGCACTGAAGGCGTAAGCATTTTCCCGAGCATTTTGCGTTCGCGGTAAATATCAACATCGGTTCCGCGACTGAAATAAATACGCTCGAATGAACAGGCCTGGCGTTTCGCGGGTGGCAGGATCGGCTCCATACTAACCTTTCCATCGCGACGGATAACCAACGCATGCCCCGGCTCAACTTCCTTAACCTGGGTGTAATTCACATTCAGGGCAGTTTGTATAACGGGCCGTTCAGAAGCCGCTATAACCACCTCATCGTCCTGGTAATAAAATGCCGGTCTGATCCCCGAAGGATCACGAAAAACAAAAGCATCGCCATGACCAAACATTCCGGCTATGGCATAGCCCCCATCCCAGTTTGATGAAGCCCTGCGGAGAATATCAGGTACATCAATCGTTGAAGCTATCAAACCGGTAATCATACGTTTACTGTGGCCCTCTTGCTTGAATTTGTCGTAAAGCCGTTCATTTTCATCATCCAGAAAATGGCCTATCTTCTCGAGAATGGTAATGGTATCCGATGTTTCTACCGGGTACTGGCCGAGATCCAATAACTTTTCAAACAATTCATCAACATTGGTCATGTTGAAGTTGCCGGCCAGCACAAGGTTTCGGGTCATCCAGTTGTTTGCCCTGATGACCGGGTGAAGGTTCTGAATGTTGTTTTTGCCAAAAGTGCCATAGCGCAGATGCCCCATAAAAAGCTCGCCTGCAAAACCAGCATTGTGCTTCAGGAATTGGACATCGTTCAACCGTTGTGGATGATCGCTCACCAGTTGATGGATTTCAGCATAAGCAGACTTGAAAACATCAGCAATCGGGGTATTCGAGTTTGAACGGTGCCTGTTGATGTATTTCATCCCCGGGGATGGATCAAACTTAATGCTTGCAATACCGGCCCCATCCTGTCCACGGTTGTGCTGCTTCTCCATCAACAGGTGTAGCTTGTTCAGGGCCCAGGTAGAGGTTCCGTAACGGCTCAGGTAGTATTCAAGTGGTTTCAGCAGCCTTACCATCGCTATTCCGCACTCATGTTTGATCTGCTCGCTCATGCTGTGTAATTTGTGGTTTTTCTTTTATATTTGCTGTCAGTAAGCAGAAATATGCCTTTGTCAGACGCTGCAAAAATAATCATTTAAAGTGCCTGATAGAATGAATAGGCCAAAAGCCTGTTAAGTATTTTTTTTCTTATTAACAATCTGTTTTTAAATTGTTTACAATTTTTTTATGAAAAACCTAAAAATCCCTTTGATCAGGTTGGCGGTTGTTGAAGATTTGAATTTTATTGCTGACTGCCAGTTAAAGATGGCCATGGAAACCGAGCAAATGGCCCTTGATTTAACCATAGTTGGTCAAGGTGTTGAAGCTGTCTTTTCAGATCCCGCCAAAGGTTTCTACATCATTTCAGAAAGCCGGAACGAAAGATGCGGTTGCCTGCTGATTACCCCCGAATGGAGCGATTGGCGCAATGCCTGGATTTGGTGGATACAATCTGTTTATGTGCTGCCAGATCATCGAAAATCGGGTGTTTTTGGCTCTATGTATGACTACATTAAACATCTTGTACTGCATGGGCCCGACGTGTCGGGTATCAGGCTTTATGTTGACAACACCAATATCTCAGCCCGCGAAGTCTATACCCGAATTGGCATGAACGGTGATCATTACCGCACTTTTGAATGGATTAAATAATAAGAACCATAACAACACCCTCTATGAAAATCAAACTCATCGCTTTGCTCCTGATTCTGTCCGTCTCTCAAAGTTATGCGCAAGGCCTGCATCGTTGCGATGTTCCTATGCCGGATTATATTTTCAGGCAAAAACACAAATCAGTCGTTCTGCAACTGACAGAAGATCGCAAATTGCATGCGGCGACTGCCATAGCCGTGAACAACTGCCTTTCGGTGGAACAGGTTAAAAGCCTTGCATCCCTTTTTATTGATGACTTTAACCGCCTCGATTTCGTAAAAGCGGCCTGGCGCAATACGGTTGATAAAGAGAATTTCTACTTTGTTTACGATGATTTCGCCTATTTCTCAACGGTTTTTATGCTGCATGACTATATCAGGGGCATGGAAGCAAACCCAACCGACTACCTTCCGCCTTATGAACCACCCATAACTTTAAACTTTCCGCTGCTCAACTATCCGGCTTATGAAAACTACAGGGGGCCGGCCAATTGTAACTATCCGATGCGGGAAGATGAATTTCTGAGATCGGCAATACAGGTCGCCGGGAACAATTCGGAAGCCAATAAAATGCTGCTTCTGACCCAGATAGCCCAGAATAACTGTCTGTCTGTGGCCCAGGCCATGAAACTGGCTTCATTGCTTGGCTCGGAACCCTACAGGCTGAGCTTTTTCAAGACGGCTATTATATCCATATTCGATTTGAACAATCTTTCATTCGGGGCACAGTTGTTCTCACATATTCCCAACAAAGCTGCTTTCAACGAATTTATCAGCCGCCCGGTACCCGGGCCGGTTGTCCCTACTCCCTGCGCAATTTCGACTGATGATTTTCAACAAATCATGGAATCCATTAAGCAAGAGAGTTTTAACAGCACGAAACTAACCATAGCCAAACAGGTTATCCGCAGCAAGCAATGCTTCACTACAAGGCAGATAACTGACCTGGTGAAACTTTTCAGTTTCGACGACACCCGTCTTGAATTGGCCAAATTTGCTTATGACTACACCACAGACCAGGAAAACTACTACCAGGTAGCTGATGCATTCTCTTTCAGTAGCAGTAAAGAAGAACTGATGAAATTTCTGGAAGGAAAAAGGTAGCAACAAGCTTATACCTGTGTTGAGCGATTTGCTTTTTCAAATCGCTCAATTTGGGCAATGCTAAATCAGGTTTCCATGTTTTCGATCTTATTGATGTTTTTCAATGTCATTCTAAAAAGCAATACCTCAAAATTAATATCAACATATTCAGATATCTCATTTTTTTTAAATCACTTGATATCTTTTTATACTGTTGTCCGGTTAAAACATGTCAGACTCCCTTAAACCCATGGAATTATAGCGTCCCTGACGGGACTTTTCCCATAGGGGTTACTTTTCATTCTACCAATATTCAGTCCCTATCGGGACAGTCCCGTAGGGACATCATATTGGTAGAAAGCAAGATGCAAAATAGAACAAAGTCCCGTCAGGGACGAAATAAAATTTAACCGGACGATAGTGATCTTTTTATTTAATGAGGGCAGATGAAACAAAAATATTTATACATTAGTCAAGACAAACAGTGCCGCGTATAATAATTTAACATTATGCCTCCTTATAGCCCCTTATACCTACCAGTCCGATTGCCTGCTATAAAAAATGGGGTGGGGGTATTTCTCTGTATATCAGTATGTTACATACTATTTAAATTATCATACATTTCATTTTTCATTTGCGGATCCAGCCAAAAATTTCTTTCTGCTGATTTCAGGTTATCTGCAACGGTTCCCCCCTTAGGTATTCATTCATTCAAAGACCCCTTATGAGATGAATGACTTTGTACTTAAGTTGCAACCCAAAACCCATCTTATGCAAATAGTACCCGCTTATCTCAGAAAAAACGTAACCCAAAAAAAACAAGCAATGATTTACTATCTTTTCATAAACTCTGAAACATGAATAAATTTTTTTATATTTTTTTTCTCTTACTGTTTTTGATCTCATTCGAAATTTTTTCTCAAAACTGGGAGAAAATATTAGGGGAAAATAATCGTATTGAAGTATTGGAAAACATAGGTGAGAGCTATGACGGAGGATTTTTTATTCTTAGTGGATATAATCCCTATCACAATACCCGTGGCTGGGTAATAAAAACCGATGTCAATGGTAATCTTTTGTACGATTTAACCATTGGAACCGGCACTGGTCTGAGCCAGGGCAACTATCCTTTTTATATTGAACCCACTTCTGACGGAGGTTTTATACTCTGTGGCAGCCACGAGCGATGGACATTGAATGACATCGGCGTTACCAAACACAATGCCTGTGGCGAATTAGAGTGGTGTAAAATTTTCCGCACAGATGGACGACCGGATTGGGGAACCGAAATTTTACAACTGCCTGATGGTGGTTATATTATGCTGACACACCAGTACAACGTAACAGACAATAATCCGAAAACACATCTTTTCAGGTTCGACAGTGCAGGAGAAGTGCTTTGGATTGAGCCTTATGCCTTAACGGAGAATCACCCATTTATTGACAACAACGGGGCCTACGACCTGTTGCTGACCGCAAAAGGCGATTACTTTATGAGTGGTTATCTTTATTGGTGTGACGATTCGATTGCCAACGGCGGCCCAATACCCTGCAGGTTAAAAGCCTTTGGAATTCTGGCCGATAGCAGCCGTAACGAACAATGGGTAAGTGCTTACCGGGATACCCTACAGGATCAATATTCAGATGCCGGCTGGTCAACACAAAAAGGGAGTGGAAACTTTTATGTTGGTGCTGTTGATCGTGCAACAGGAGCATATTCACCATCTTTACTTGTCTTGGATAGCCTGGGTAACTATATTCATGATTCCATACCCCAGTTTCCCATGGTTGACAACAAATGGGTTTCGGGTTTTATGGTTAACCCCTCTTTCACTTCTGATGGGCGCTTATATACGAATATAAAGTATTCCGACAGCATAAATTATTTTCCGGGCTGGTTTGGCCTGCATGAGCTGGATTCACTTGGTGGCTGGCATAACTCGTTTTTACATCCTACCGCCCATGCCGAAAGCCGGATTATTGTTACAGATGACGACAAAATCTTAGCTGGTGCAGTGGTGGGTAGTGGTTTGGATCAGGACATCATCCTGATGAAATTCAATACCAGCCTTGAGTACGATAGTATTTACACAGCCCCCAGGTTGTACGATTACCTCTGCCCCGATCCCATTGTTTCAAAAACCATTGATTTAACCGATTGCGAGGTAATTGTAAATGTAGAGGATATCCCCACCCGTAAGGAGTATTATGCCCGTATCAGCCTGATACCCATTACTCCGGCGCCAAATCCGGCAAAGGATTATGTTCGGTTTCTGCTTGAAAATACGGAGTACCATCGCAATATCCGCATTGTGTGTTACGATGTATTTGGCCGGCAATTGGCCGAACTGCCTGTTAACTCAGGTGTTAACGAAACCGGCCTCAGTATTTCCGGCTGGCGGCCGGGTTTGTATATGGCAATGGTGTATTCGGGTAATAGGCAGATGGGCAAGGCGAGGTTTGTGGTGGAGTGAGGTTGAGTGGTGGTTTCGACTTGGTTCGACAAAAAGCTCACCAACCACCGCTCGACCACCGATGGCTCCGATAATGCGCCATTTATCCGGTGCTTTCGACCCGATGGCTATCGTGGTCACTCAAGCACCTGATAATCAAGTCATGAACAATAAACCCCGTGGTCGAGCGAAGCCGAGACCATCCGGGTTATCAAGGCAAAAAAAGATAATATCCTGCTAATCCTGTTAATCCTGTCATAAAAATGAAAAAATCAATCATACTCCTTTTCCTTATCGTACTTTGCGGCATCTCCCGCGCTCAGCAACCCATTGATTCGCTGTATCTCTGGGTGAATTTTCAGGAAGAATCTATCACAATTGATATTCCTGATGATTATTTCAACCATCGTACCGTCGTTCCTCAACTGCCTCGCTTTGTTGCCCTGCGCA
>JBBQIQ010000038.1:0-28416 GCA_038325075.1 Bacteroidales bacterium
AGAAACCTGCTGTTAAAAATACCTTTTCGTCGGAATGCATATTCCTCATCATTGCTGCCAAAAAATGTCTGAATCAGGGTGTTTCCTTTCCAACTTCTCCTGAAGGAGAGTATTAATTTCTCTCCTTTCCTGACCTCATAAACAGTCCTCCAGATATTAACGGATACAATCGTAAATAGCTGTTTATCTGCATTTAAAATATCAGCCCTGGATGAGAACCGGCCATGGTAAACCAATCTGCCTGTCTCATTTTCACCATCAAAAACTACGATGGTCTTGTAATCCCGGATTATTGCCTTCATTATATCTGGAAGTATCGGAAAGTTTCTGGCATTTTTGAAAAATTACTGATGCAAAGTTCCTGCGTTTATAACCGGGCTGGCATCCTTGTCAGAACAAAGCACCACCATCAGATTGCTGACCATCGCGGCTTTTTTGTCTTCGTCAAGATCAACCAGTTTCTTATCGGATAGCATTTCCAGGGCCATTTCAACCATACTGACAGCGCCTTCGACAATCTTTTTGCGTGCTGCAATAATAGCTGTCGCCTGCTGACGACGTAACATCGCACCGGCAATTTCGGAAGAGTAAGCCAGGTAGCTGATGCGGGCTTCAATAACATCAATGCCTGCCCTTTCGAGCCGCTCCGACAATTCTGCTTCAAGCTGATGATTAACTTCTTCACCCCCGGCACGCAGGGATATCTCAGCTTCGGCATCGTCGAAATTATCATAAGGGTAATGTCCGGCAAGCTTGCGGATGGCAGCCTCACTCTGAATCTCCACATAATGAATGTAATCATCCACTTCGAAAGCTGCCTTAAAGGTATCTTTTGCCTTCCATACCAAAACAATTCCGATCATGATGGGGTTCCCGATTTTATCATTTACTTTTATCGGGGCACCGTTCAGATTTCGGGCCCGCAGGGAGATTTTCTTGCGGGTAAGGAAAGGATTTACCCAAAAGAAGCCGTTGTGCTTCACAGTTCCGGTATAATCACCAAAAAGAACCAGTACACTTGACTCATTGGGATTAACTACAAGAAAACCCGGTAATAAGAAGAACATTAACAGCATTACTACCGAAGCTGATATGGTTAACCACAACACATGGTTGTAGTTGACAATTGTAAAAACCGGCAATGCTATCATAGCCAGTACTACTAAAATCATAACGTAACCAGAAACTGGTCTTACGAATTTTTCTTGTTCTTTTCTTTCCATTTTGATATCATTTTGATATTGCAATATTACAACATCGGCTATACCTTTGTCAAGTTTTTTGATAACTATTTTCAGGAATATTTTTTCAGTATGTCCAAAACCTTAAATTTGTTGAAATAAAAATTATAACCTGGCTTTGAAAAAGAAAATTTATCGTCACATTTTTTTTGATCTTGATAAAACATTGTGGGATTTTGACACGAATTCTATTGAGACTTTCAAAGATATTTTTGCCAAATACGCACTTTCCGAAAAAGGCGTTCACTCTTTTGATCAGTTTATAGAGGTCTATAACAAGCACAATCATAAACTTTGGGATTTTTACCGGCAGGGCGAAATTGTGAAGGAAGTGCTCAATATCCGTCGCTTTGCGCTGACTTTGCATGATTTTGGGATAAACGACGGCTTGCTCAGCAGCAGAATTGCTGAGGACTATGTCAGTTTGAGTCCGACCAAAACCAATCTCTTTCCGCACACCATCGCAATCCTCGACTACCTGAGTAAAAAATACTTTCTTCACATCATTACCAATGGTTTTGAAGAGGTCCAATACAGGAAATTAAATCACTCGGGCCTGACCATGTTTTTTAATGAAATTATTACTTCTGAAGATGCCGGTGCAAAAAAGCCGGAGCTTTCGATATTTACTTATGCATTAAAACGGTCAGGTGCAACGCCGGAAGAAAGTCTTATGATTGGAGATGATGAAGATGTGGATATTATTGGCGCGAACAAAGCAGGGATGGACCAGGTATTGGTTGACTATAACAAAGAATTCCTTCAGACTAAGGCGACCTATCGCATCGAAAGCCTGGATGAATTATACGGAATGTTGTAAAAACAAAAAGACCGCCGTCAGGCAGTCTTTCCATCCAAATGTTTTAGAGATAACTACTTCTTATCAGAAGCAGGAACCGGTTTTGCTGCATCGGCACTGCTTGTACCTTTGCTGCAACAAGCCTTGGCTTTTTCGCCTGAACAAGGTGTTGCACATCCTGCTTTAGCTCCTTCAGTTTTTAATGAGCTACATGCTTTTCCGTCTTTTTTATCGGTTGTGCAGGCAGCTTTGTCTGATTTCTCAGAAACAACTTTTTCAGTTGTGGTTTTTGCTTTAGGGGCGTTCTGAGCTGATACAGTAGCAATGGTAAAGGCAAATACAAGTGCCATTACGGATAAAATCATTGAAATTCTTTTCATGAGGCTTAGTTTAAGTTTAGCGCAACAAATATAGGAACTCGAATTAACAGGTGCAAATTAAAAACTGTTAATGATATGTTAATATTTCACTCCTCAGAATTCAGCTATAACCGTTTTTTTTCCAGTCACTTTTTGTCCGAGGCTAACCTTTATTTTGGAATGCAATGGAAGGAACAGATCAACCCGGGAGCCAAATTTGATAAAACCAATCTCATCTCCCTGCCTTACAGTGTTCCCTTCACGGGCATAACAGACTATACGTCTGGCCATTGCACCGGCTATCTGCCTTATCAGCAACTGAACGCCCTTCTCATTCTCAACCACAACGGTAGTCCTTTCATTCTCTGTCGATGATTTCGGATGCCAGGCAACTAAGTATTTTCCGGGATGGTACTTCATATATTTAACAATTCCACTGATCGGTGACCAGTTTACATGCACATTGTTTGGCGACATGAAGACCGATACCTGAATTCTTTTATCTTTAAAAAACTCAGATTCATCGACCTCTTCCAATGCAACCACTTCTCCATCTGCAGAACAAATGATCAGGCTGTCATCGGGGGTAAGAATCCTTTTAGGGAGCCTGAAAAACCTGACGATCCAAAAAAAGGCTAATCCCAGCAAAATCCAGACAATGTAATGCAACCACAATGGCATTGCAATCAATCCGCTGAGTGGGGAGAGTATTCCCAGAACGATGAAAGCAATCAAGATGATGATGTAACCTTCTTTATGAATTCCCATATACCTGGTCTCTGATTGAGTTATTGATTCTGACGCCGCTCCGGGATTAATTCAATGCTTTGATCAAATTCAAATGATTACCTTAAGAAATAAATCAAAAAATAAACTGGTGGTGCAGCAAGAAAAACTGCATCGAAGCGGTCGAGGATGCCACCATGACCTGGAAGAATACTTCCCGAGTCCTTGACCCCGGTGCTGCGTTTAAGCATCGACTCCACCAGGTCGCCAAAGGTACCAAAAACAATAATCAGTAAAGCGATCATCATCCATTGCATGAGTGAGAACTCAACAAATGATGCTGAAATCAGGTAGGCGGTCAGCAAGCCGATCAAACTTCCCCCCAGAAAACCCTCCCATGATTTCTTTGGGCTGATGTGCTCAATCATACGGTGACGGCCAAACATAGATCCGAATATGTAGGCCCCCGAATCATACATCCACAGAATGAGAAAAAAACCGAGCAATGCTCCGCTGTTTATCCATCCCGGGCCATCGGCATGATTAATAAATCCACTAAGCAATGCAAGAGGAAGAACAACCCACATTAATCCCAGAATGCTGGCAGAAGCATTCAAAAACGGGGTTGCCGATTTCCTGTAAAGCTCAACAATTAAAACCATCGGCAGGATCATGAAATTGAGGAAAAGCAGGTTGCTGCCTATTGCTCCAAATTCCCACAGAACAAAAGAAGCATATAAAACCGTTGCGAAAAACAGCCCGGACAACCTGTGTGGATATATCTTACCCATTCTGACAATCTTTGCATACTCAACAAATCCGGCCAAAGAAACAAGCAGGAAGAGGGCAGCAAAAGCCCAGTGGCTTAATACAACAGAGCCTATGATGCAGATTACAAAAAGAACCCCGGTAATTGTCCGGGTGGTAAAATTATTCAATGTTTTCGTCGGGTTTAATTATTTGATTCGCAACAAATGCGTCTTCGAACCTTACATAAAGTTCAATTTCCCCAAAAAGATAAACAGAGTCCTGTTTATTAACTATTATCGCGTTGATCTGGTTAACTTCCAGGATCGCACGCATTATCTCGACTTCATGTAAATGTGCCGAAGTAAAAATACAAGTCCATCCTTCCATCACTTTTAATTTTCAGACAATATCATCAGCCAGGAAAACATAAACCTCCTTTGGCCCATGCGCCCCCATCACAAGGGTCTTCTCTATATCAGCCGTTCGGCTGGGTCCGGTTACCATCGTAACCATCGAGGGCATTTTTCCGGCATATTTTTCCCTGATGCCTGCCAGTGCGTTTTTAATGTCAGGCACAATTTGCGAAGTAAAAGCTATTACAATATGTACTTCCGCAAATGAATACAACCTCCGGCCGGAGAATTGCTGTGATGACATCATGATGCTGCCCAACCTTGCAATCAGAAACTCACAAGAGGTAACAGCCACTTTCATTGACTCAATTCCCTGATTTACCCGTTTTACGGGTATTCCGGCATGATTCAGCAGCCCCATCAGTGATTCTTCATTACACCAGGCTTCTGACCAATCATTCTGTTTAAAAACTGCTTTAATCTTGGCAAGCATATCAGGTGCTGAGTCACAGTAAACAAATTTACCGCCAACCTTTGAAAACTCCACGGCAAAATTGATGTCTCCATCCTCAGGCATTGGTTTGTAAATCTCAGAGTCAAATTCAACTTCCGGAAAAGGATTCTCTGAAGTTTCAATCAATGCATGCCTGATATTCTTCAGCACTTTTTCACGGGTTGTGCTTTCACGGATATGCTCAGGCCTCGAAACCAGCTTATTGCGAGTTTTCATCTGCGACACCGGTTACAGGTTCGGGTTCAGAAACATCATCGGGAAGCTTTTCTTCCTTTTGAATTTCGGCAGGTAAACTAATTTTGCCATCAGCGCTCTCCTGAACATTTAATGCTTCTAACAGATGCAGGTCGTCAAAAGGCCGCTTACCAAATATTATTTCAAGGTCTTCACGAAAAATTACTTCTTTCTTTAAAAGAATTTCCGCAAGTTGCACGAGCTTGTCCTGGTTATCGGCAAGAATACTCTTGGCTCTTTGATAAGCCAATTCCACCATCTTTTTTATTTCGACATCGATTACCTGAGCTGTTGCTTCACTATACGGTTTGTTGAACGAATACTCCTGCTGACCAGTAGAATCATAGTAACTTACGTTACCAACTTCTTTGTTGAGGCCAAAATAAACGACCATCGCATAAGCCTGTTTGGTAACTTTCTCAAGATCGTTAAGAGCCCCGGTAGAAACTTTTCCAAAGATAATCTCTTCTGAAGCCCTGCCGGCAAGCGTTGCTGTAAGTTCATCAAACATTTGCTCGTAGGTGGTTATTTGCCGCTCTTCAGGCAAATACCAGGCTGCGCCGAGGGCTTTCCCCCTGGGCACGATGGTAACTTTTACCAGCGGATGGGCATATTCAAGCAACCAACTGGTGGCAGCATGGCCGGCTTCGTGGAAAGCAATCACCTTCTTCTCCTGTGGGGAAATGATTTTATTGCGTTTTTCCAAGCCCCCGACAATCCTGTCAATTGCATCAATAAAATCCTGTTTACCAATGTCAGTTTTATTACGCCGGGCTGCTATAAGTGCCGATTCATTACACACGTTGGCAATGTCAGCACCCGAAAAGCCAGGCGTTTGTTTGGCAAGGAAGTCAGCATCCACAGATAAGTCCGTTTTCAATGGCTTCATGTGAACTTTAAAGATTGCTTTACGTTCCTCAAGATCAGGAAGTTCTACAAGTATCTGTCGGTCGAACCGGCCAGCCCTGAGTAAAGCCCGGTCGAGAATATCGGCACGGTTGGTAGCTGCCAGAATAATAACTCCGGCGTTTGTAGCAAATCCGTCCATTTCGGTAAGCAACTGGTTCAGCGTATTTTCCCGCTCATCGTTGGCTCCGGTAATCTGGTTTCTCCCCCTTGCGCGTCCGATGGCATCAATTTCATCAATAAAAATAATGCAGGGCGATTTTTCCTTTGCCTGTTTAAAAAGATCGCGCACCCTCGAGGCACCCACGCCCACAAACATCTCGACAAAGTCGGAACCCGACAGTGAGAAAAAAGGAACTTTAGCCTCTCCCGCAACTGCCTTGGCAAGCAGGGTTTTACCGGTACCCGGAGGTCCGACAAGCAAGGCACCTTTTGGTATTTTACCCCCGAGAGCTGTGTATTTCTTTGGGTTCTTCAGAAAGTCAACAATCTCCATAATTTCAACCTTGGCCTCTTCGAGTCCGGCTACATCGGAGAAATTGATATTGACATGGGTATCTTTATCAAACAGTTGTGCTTTTGATTTACCAATGTTAAAAATCTGACCACCCCCACCAGAGCCCCGGCTCATCATGCGCATGATAAAAAACCAGGCACCAACCAACAGCGCCACAGGCAAAATCCACGAGAGGGCATCTCCCCATACATTTCGCCGGGTCAGGTTTTCAATGTAAATCGGCTTTTCAACGCCCTGCTGAAGTTCAGCAAAGTCTCTTTCAAAGGTTTCTACAGAACCAATGGTATAGGTGTATTGAGGCTTGGTTCCGCCAAAGCCTTCGCTGGGTTTAACCTCTTTATGTCTGGGCAGATTAAATTTTTCTTTTTTGATGTAGATCTCAGCGAGTTCTTTGTTAACAAGCACAAGACGATCTATATCCTGGTTTTCAACCATTGTTTTTACCTCACCCCATCCAACCTGTTTAGGTGAATCGCCCCAACTGTTCATGAACTGCAGGCCGATTATAAGTACAGCGAGCAAGGCATAAATCCACAAATAATTGAATTTGGGTTTACTATTCTTAGGTTTACCAAATCCGTTTTCCGATTTCTTATCGTTTGTTTCGTCCATAATATTTATCAGGCTTCCGCCGATGTATTTTTCTTAGTAAGTTTTTTAGCCGGAGCGGGCGGGAGACATTTTTTCAAATCAGCATCTGCCCACAAATCCTCCAGTTTGTAAAATTTTCGGTTGGGCTCCTGGAAAATATGTACCACTACATCAAAATAATCCAACAATACCCACTCGGCATTTTCAAACCCTTCTTTTTTCCAAACATTAATTCCAATAGCCTTTTTTACTTCCATTTGCACCGATTCAGCAATTGCTTCAACCTGGGCGCGTGATTTACCATGACAGATAACAAAGAAATCAGCGATGGAATTTTTAATCTTACGCAAATCTATCTGAACTACATCTTCCCCCAGCTTTTCAAACATCCCCTGAGCTATGATAGAGGCTAACATTTCCGACGCTGACTTTACTTTTTTAGTGGCCATAGGCTGTTTATTATATTTTTGCAAAGTTAACGAATAAAATCCTGAATCAGGCCAGCCCGGAACCAACCGAAAACGGAAAGCACAGATTACCAGTTCAGGAAAAATCGTATAGCAGGTTTATCAACAATTGTACCGTACAATTGTTGGCAGTTCACTCTTAAACAGAATCTTTATGCCATTTAAAAATGCCGGACTGATCGAGCTTAAAAGCACAGAATCTACCAACCTTTATACTTTGAATTTATTAAAATCCAGGTCTTTGGAGGAGGGTTCAATCATTTATACACAGGAGCAAACCGGTGGAAAGGGTCAGGGAAACAACCGCTGGGAAAGCGAACCCGGTAAAAACCTGACTGCAACCATCGTATTGTATCCGGGTTTTCTCAAACCTGAGGACCAGTTTATGCTGACTAAGGTTGTTTCCCTGGCAGTGTGCACAATGCTTGATAATTATAAACTTCCCTCACGGGCAATGATCAAATGGCCAAACGATATTTATATCTATCAGGGCAAAATAGCTGGAATCCTTATCAACAATGACATCACAGGTAACAATATTTCACGATCCATAGCCGGGCTTGGGCTCAACATCAACCAGGAATCGTTTGGCGAAAATGCACCCGGTGCGGTGTCGCTGAAAATTCTTACCGGAATTGAATATGAGGTGAAAAAGCTACTGACAGAATGGCATAAAAGCATGGAACATTGGTATGAAATATTGATGAACCCTGATTTCAAAACGCTTGATGAAGCATATCTGGAAAGACTATACCGTTTGAATCAGCCTGCTGAATATATCGTCAGAGGCAAAAGAATGGAAGCAACTATTCTGGGCCTGGCAGAATACGGCATGTTGATGCTGAAAGATAACAGCGGAAAACAATACATTTGTGCTTTGCAGGAAGTTGTCTTTGTTAAATAACTGGAATGCAGGGCCTTGCTGAGAGGTGGGCTTTGATCAGAAAAAAGAAACTATTTGGGATTAAGCAACACCCGCTTCACAGATTTCTTTGAGTTTTTCGGCCAGGATATTGATAAAATTGCCTAAGGGCTTTGAGGCGAGCATCATCATCATCGGATTCAGGTGGGCATTCAGTTCAAGCCTTGCGGTGCAGTTGCTACCGTCAATATCGCTTATAAAACATTGCAAATCAAACTCAAACGGCACCTTACCATCAGCCTGAATAAGGATGTGGCTGTTTGGGATTTTTGACTTGAAACGCATCCCAAGCGTAGCCATGTTCTGAATATTGAAACTACAACTCTCGCCATCCGAATGCCAATCGGTTACCTGTGGAGGCATGAGTTTCTGAAAATTATTGAAATCGGATAAAAATCCAAATACGTAACCATCGGTACGTCCGATGGTCAATTCGTCACTTCTGAAGGTTGCCATAGAAAATTATTTACCCCAGGCTTCGGGATTTTCGCGCCATTTAATCAGCGATTGCTTATCGGATTCCTTGATGTAATTTTTTTCCTGAGCGAGGCTTATCAGGCTGTTGTAATCGGTTAGTGTGCGAAGGCTGCAATTCTCCTTTTTGAAGTTTTCGATGGATGCTTCAAGTCCATAAGTAAAAATTGCAACCATGCCTTTAACATTACACCCGGCTTCGCGAAGGGCAGCTACAGCGGCAAGGCTGCTTTGTCCGGTGGAGATCAGGTCCTCTATTACAACAACCGATTGCCCTGATTCAACAACACCTTCAATCTGATTGGTTAGCCCATGATCCTTTTTTGAAGACCGTACATAAGCAAACGGCAGACCGAGTTCCTGGGCAACCAGCGCGCCGATAGCAATAGCCCCGGTTGCAACCCCCGCAACCAGATCAATTGATCCATATTCTTCACTGATCATCCTGGCAAACTCCTGTCTGATAAATGTACGTACTTTTGGGTAAGCAAGTATTTTCCTGTTATCGCAATAGATCGGTGAAATAATCCCCGAACTCCAGGTAAATGGATTCTGATTATCTATTTTTATTGCTTTAATTTGCAATAGAAACTCCGCTGTATCAAGCGCTACTGATTCATTTTTACTCATGCTGCAAATGTACGAAGTTTTTATAAACGACAAACTTGTGAAATTTCTCAGCGAAAACAATTTGGGTAAAAAAAGCCCAAACGCGCTGGTTGTAAAAGCTATTTCCCGTAAAATGCTCAAAGAAAATTTCTCTGTATTCTTAAAATCAGGGTCATTTGACTCACTGGTATTTCATTGCGATAAAAATCCTGATAAGTATTTTGAAGATTTTATTTCGCTTTTTTGGTACTTCGAAGCCGCCGGAGGGGTGATTCGCAACCAGGCAAATGAAAGATTGTTTATTTACCGGTTTGGGAAATGGGACCTTCCGAAAGGAAAAATTGAGAAAGGTGAATCACCAGCGGAAGCTGCTTTACGCGAAGTCATTGAAGAAACCGGCCTATCGGCACCGGAAATCCTCAATGAACTGCCTTCAACCTATCACATTTATAAGTTCAAAGGCAGAAAAGCACTGAAACGTACCTATTGGTATTCGATGAAATACCATGGAACCGATCAGCCTGTGCCTCAGACCGAAGAGGGAATAACAGAGGCGAAGTGGTTTATACCGGACGATTATAAAACCATTCAGCTAAATACATACGCCTCACTGCTTGGCCTGATCGAAGCTGATCTCAGGCTATGAGCAACTTAATAAACTGATCGTTTGTTTTTTATCTTTGTCCTGAGTTAAAATAATTTTATGATAAAACGAGCTGTATTTCCGGGTTCATTCGACCCTATAACCCTGGGTCATGAGAACATCATCCGAAGAGCCCTTCCTCTTTTCGATGAAATCATTGTTGCAGTCGGACTGAACATAGAAAAAAAAGGTTACTTCAGGGTTGAAGACCGGATCAACTGGATAAAAGACGTTTTCGCCGATAACCCCAAAATTAAGGTTGAAAGCTACTCGGGGCTCACCGTTGATTTCTGCCGTTTAGTCAATGCAACTTATATATTAAGGGGATTAAGAACGTCGGCCGATTTTGAATTTGAGCGCACTGTCGGTCAGGTCAACAAAAAGCTTCACCCGGCCATTGAAACAATCTTTTTGCTCACAACACCAGAGTTTACGTCAATCAACTCATCCATTGTCCGCGATGTTTATAAAAACGGGGGCGATGTCCGGATATTTATCCCTGAAGCCATAAAACTTCCAAAGCTTTAAACTGCTGACATGAGGTTTTTTATATTCCGGGAATCCGGTCAGTCTTTCTTGTCTTCGGCCGAAAATATGCTGAAGTTTACCTTACCATATTTTCGCTTTTGCTGAAAGCCGACCAGGGCAGAGAAATCATAATCCCCCGAATGTTCAATCACCAGCCACCCATCGGGCAGGAGAAGGTTGCGTTCAAAAACAACTTTCGGGATAACTTCAAGTCCCTGCATTTCATAAGGCGGGTCACAAAAAATAATGTCGTATTGGATATCGCAGTTTTTCAGGTATCTGAAGGTATCGCTGCGGAAACTCAGCACTGCCTCAAATCCGAATTCCCTGGCAGTTTGCCTGATGAAATTTACACACTTGAGATCAACATCGATGCTGGTAACACCAATTGCCCCGCGCGAAGCAAATTCATAGGTTATATTTCCGGTGCCGGCAAAAAGATCAAGCACTTTTACCTCAGTCAGATCAAAATTATTGACAAGAATATTAAAAAGTGCCTCCTTGGCCATGTCGGTTGTCGGCCTTACCGGAAGGTTTTTCGGGGCATGAATCTGCCTGCTTTTATGTGTTCCGCTGATTATACGCACAAGCCAGGATTTAAAAGATCATAAAACCTATATTCGTTTTCATGTGGGATTGCAATGCCCTGTTTTGGAGCTTCCGGGTTTTTAATTAGATCCACATGCCTGATGTACCGTTGAAGCAATTCGAAAAGCGGAGAAGCTGGATCAATACTTCCCGACAATAAAACAGGAACATTCTCAGGGTTTAAATCCAATTGATCCAAAACGAAAATAAGGTAATAAACCAAATCCTCGTTCGCCTTCCAATCAAAACTGTTGCAATAGTATAATTTACCTTCTTTTAAAACGATGATATCGAAAGAGCCGGCCCGCACATTGACAAAAACCGGATTCCTGAACTCTGAATGCCTGTATCGCGGAAGAATTGTTTCGATCATAGCCCCGGCATGGTGCAGTATTTTGGCAGAATCAAAATATTGTTCAATGATTTCAACAATGCTTTTGTGCACGGAAAAAACAACCCAGGCTTCTGCTGAATTAAGAAAATGATCATAAAATTTATAGGATTCAGCCTGACTGTGCACGAATTGAAGGTATGTTTCCTTTTGTGATGGATCGTACAATACATGTGGAATCAGCGTGTAATTGAGGCTGTTAACTATGATGCATGTATGTCTGAATGGCTTGAGTATCCATGCATGTTGGTTAAGAAACCTGCTCAAATGATCGCTGAATAATGCCTTTGCTGATTCGGCCGATTGGAAAGCGGTTGAATTCTGAAGGGTCAGCGACTCAAGGCCAATATACCTGGAAACGAGATGGGAATATACCGAAAAAGAAAGTCCATCCGGATCAATCCGGATGGACAGGCTGTACTGACTGGTAAGCGCCTGATCGAATAAACGGTCGTAATGACTGACCTGACTCAGGTAATCGCCTGCCATAATAATTTTATGCTATTCCCAGTTTCCGTCGGTGGATGCCTCGGTAAGGGAGCCCATTTTTATTCCCGGATACCTATTAATGCCCTTTTGACGTTCTGCAAGGTTAACGACATCCTGCTGACTAAGGTCAGAAAGGTAATACTCGTATGGAACAAGAATTTCAATAACGCTGACGATGGTACCACCCTTGTCAATCCTGTCAACTTTCATTTCGAACTTACGGCCTTCTGAAAAAGGTATCATTACCATGCTCTCAAGCTTGAAATTGGGCCGTTTTGAATACAATGAGTCGGCGATAGGAATAAAACCGATGGTGTCGTTTATCGACCGCGTAAACGTAGTATCATTGGGATCTGGGATCATTTTAACAACCGGGATCTTTCCGTTGCGCAGAAAATCAAACAGTGTGTCAAAACTGCCGGTGTAACGGTTATTAAACTGTTTAAAGAACGTTTGCGCAGTCCGGATGTCCTTTAACTTATCAACGATCTGCTTGTTTCTCATATCCAGATCTTCCTGAAAACGAATAGGCTTCATAATGGAAGAATAAAGAAAGTAACCCAGCACAATGACAACGACTGCCAGAACAATCCTAAGAATATTACTTTTCATAAGAAAATTGGTTTTTGCATTGCAAATGTATAATAAATTTCAATTGAGCAAGCTAAAATTAAACGTCGAATTAACTAAAATCCGTATGATTTCAGAATGCATTTTTTCAATTGGGTTTTGTGTGATTTCAGAACAACCAGCAGAAAATCTGACATGTAAATATCATCATAATTATTCATTGACTGTTAGTTATGCTTCCAATAATTGGTTTTTAACATTTTTTTTGGCACGATTTTTACTAGAAAATGAATATATTTGCCAAATAAATTTCTGTATCACTCACAAAAATTACTCATGATGAACAATGTAAGAAAGATTTCAGTATTGCTGACTGCTCTGGTAATGTTGGTTTTTGTCAACCTTTCAAAAGGACAAACCATGGAAGAAGCTACAAATGCCTATAACCTTGGCGTTGAACTTTCAGCTACCGATTTGCCAAAAGCCATTCAATCGCTGATTAATGCTTCTGAAATTGCAGCAAAAACCGGAGATGAGGCTATTGAAATCCGTAAAATGGCTGAAGGTCAGATTCCACTGCTTCAGTATAATTATGCAACAACTTTGTATAAGGAGAAAAAACTTGACGAAGCTATAACCAACTTTATACTGGCACGTGATTATGCAGTGAAATACAATGATAATTCAACACAGGCCAAAGCCGATGATTTGTTGCCAAAACTATACCTGGCTAAAGGAAGTGGTGAACTCAAGGAAAATAAACTCACGGAAGCACTTGCCAGCTTTGACAAAGCTATTGGTTATGATGCAGGGTTTGCCAAAGCTTACCTGAGCAAAGGCGTTGTTTATAAAAAACAAGATAATTTCGAAGCCATGAAAGCCGCCATGGACAAAGCCATTGAAACAGGAACTGCCACAAATGACGATAAGACTGTGGCATCGGCAAGCAAAGCAATCGCTGATGAATACATGAAGGATGCCAATGGCTACTTTAAAAAAGGAACATTTGCCCAGGTAATTTCCTCTGTGGATGAATCAGTAAAATATGTGGACAATAATGTTGAAGCCTATTATCTGTATGCTCTTTCCTATAATAAACTTTCAAAATGGGACGAAGCAATTGTAAATGCTGAAAAAGGGATAACACTTGAAGAAAACACCCCAGCCAAACAAGCCCGTTTCCAATATGAAATCGGACTTGCCCAGGCCGGCAAAAACGACAATGATGCCGCCTGTGCTTCATTTAAGAAAGCTGCTACAGGACCCTATACTGAGCAAGCAAACTACCAGATTAAAACTGTGCTTAAATGTAAATAATCCGGTATTTCATTATATTGTAAAAGGCTGCATATTGTGTGGCCTTTTTTTATTTGGTATAAACGGATTACTCCTGACAAAGCTGCCGGTAATCGTAGATTTTGTCAGCAAGATCCAGCTTTCCTGTGTTGTAATCAACCACGCCAAAAAAATGTTGCAGGCCGTTTGACACCAGCAGATAGTTAACTTTTAGCGCCAGGTTGTACCGGGCAATCTGAAAAAAAACATCCTGCGACAAGGCAACCGTTGGTGCTTTGCATTCTACAATTAAAGCCGGTTTGCCCGAAAGATTATAGACCACCAGGTCAAACCGCTTGGTCATTCTGTTGAAGAAAAGTCCACGTTCGGAGGCCATCATGTGCAATGGTACCATCTTTTCTTTTTCAAGATATTGAATCAAGTGTTGCCGGACCCATTCTTCGGGTGTTAAAGCCACAAATTTTTTCCTGACAGGGTCAAATATCTGCATTTGCCCTGATTGTTGTCGTGTACGAAAGATATATTCCGGAAAATTTAGCAGTTGCATTGTTGGCTTGTTTGCAGGAATAAAACTACATATTTTTTGGAAAAACGCTACATTTGCAATGAAAAGGGCTACAATTAAATAGGTGCTTCCCTTAAATCGTTCATTATGAAAACCAAACAGGAAATAACCGAGAACTGGCTCCCACGCTACACCGGAACCCATCTTGGAGAATTTGGGGAGTATATTTTATTGACTAATTTCAGTCATTATCTGGAATTATTTGCCGAATGGAACAATGTTGAGATAAAAGGCCACAATAGGGCCATGCCGAGCGCCACTGCCGATGATATTACCATGATTAGTTTTGGGATGGGCAGCGCCAATGCAGCAACCATTATGGACCTGCTCGGAAGTATAAGGCCCAATGCAGCTCTTTTTCTGGGCAAGTGCGGCGGCTTAAAGAAGAAAGCTGAACTGGGCGATCTTATTCTTCCCATCGCAGCCATCAGGGGAGAAGGGACTTCTGACGATTATTATCCGCATGAAGTTCCGGCGTTGCCCGCGTTCAGTCTTCAAAAAGCAATTTCAACCTCTATCAGGGATGCAGGCCGCGATTACTGGACCGGCACTGTATATACCACCAATCGCAGGGTTTGGGAGCACGACGATAATTTCAAGGAATACCTGCGTTCGATCAGATCAATCGCCATCGATATGGAAACAGCCACCATTTTCAGCGTCGGCTTTTTCAATGAAATCCCCACTGGTGCATTACTTTTGGTTTCAGACCAACCCATGATATCCTCGGGCATAAAAACAGAAGAGAGCGACCGGCATATAACCGAAGAATTTGTTGAAACCCATCTGAAAATAGGCATCGAATCGCTGAAACAACTTATTAATAACGGCCTTACGGTCAAGCACCTGCGCTTTTAAGAACCCCGGTTTCCCATGGCAAATGATTTCGATCATATTCTTTCTGACATAACCAAAAGAATCTTTTACCCGGTTTATCTGTTTTGCGGAGAGGAACCTTATTTTATCGACCAGCTTAGCGATGCCATAGAAAATGGTGTTCTCACTGAAGATGAAAAAGGCTTTAATCTGACGGTTCTTTATGGCCGGGATGTTGATGCCCGCGCCATTATCGAAAACGCCAAACGCTACCCGATGATGGCAAGCCATCAGGTCGTCATTGTTAAAGAGGCACAAGACATTAAAACCATCGATGAACTTAGCGTATATGCTGAAAAGCCTTTGGATTCAACTATTCTGGTAATCTGCTATAAATATAAGAAATACGATAAGCGGAAGTCACTGGTAAAAAATGTTGAAAAAAAAGGCGTTTTCTATGAATCGGCCAGGGTAAGGGAAGATAAAATGCCGACATGGATATCGTTGCAGGTGGCAGCTCAGGGTTACACCATTTCCCCGAAAGCCAACACTATGATGGCCGACTTTCTGGGGAACGACCTGGGGAAAGTGGACAATGAGTTGAAAAAACTCTACATAAGTCTGCCTAAAGGCAGTCAGATTACTGAAAAGATTGTTGAAGATAATATAGGCATAAGCAAAGACTATAATATTTTCGAATTGCAGAATGCCATCCGCGAGCGCAATATTGTTAAAACCAACAGGATTATTGCCTATTTCGCATCAAATCCAAAAGAAAATTCCATCGTAAAAAATATTAATCTCCTGTATTCTTATTTCTCAAAAGTATTGCTTTACCATTCGCTGCCCGATAAATCGAACAGAGAAGTTGCTTCGGCGCTTGGCATAAATCCGTTTTTTGCCAATGACTATCATACTGCTGCTAAAAATTACCCGTTCGACAATGTGTCTAAGATTATCAGTCTCCTGAGGGAATATGACCTGAAATCAAAAGGGCTGGGAAATGGATCAGCAGATGAAAATGAGCTGACCAAAGAGCTGATTTATAAAATTTTGCACTAAATTTTCGTGTCAAAAAAATCGGCAAATTTTTAGCTTTACTTACCTTTCTTTTTTTTCTTCTTTTTCCCTCTTTTTTGAAGGCTGATATCGGGCCCGGGGGGGTACATGGCTGAAATCAGGGATGCGAATATCTCCTGCAGATGGGTCCTGCGTACTTTCATGGTAAACGACAACTCCCCCGCCTGGACCGTCCATTCCTTGTCCATCAGGGTAAACTTCCTGATTTGCGAAGGATGGTCAAGTGAAAGATTGAGCAATGTAACATCCCGCTGAATGCGGTTGATTACAAAATCCTGACTGATCATCATCGAATCGGTCGTATAATCAAAACCCTTGGTCCTACACCACGACCTGAGGTATTCAAAGTTGGGTACGATAAGCGCTGAAGGATAGTTCCTGTGCTCGCCAACAACCAGGATGTTTTCTATAAAAGGTGATTCTTTGAGCTTATTCTCGACTACCTGCGGGGCAATGAATTTACCGCCGGATGTTTTAAATATTTCCTTTTTCCGATCTGTTATTCGCAGGTATTTTCCATCGATAAGTTCGCCAATATCTCCGGTATGAAACCAGCCATCGGCATCAATTGCTTCGGCAGTTCTGTCGGGCCTGTTGTAGTATCCCATCATAACGTTCGGTCCCCTGCAAAGGATTTCCCCATCCTCCGAAATCCGAAGCTCAACACCCGGCAAAACCTTGCCGACAGTGCCAAATCGAATCCCATCCGGCTCAAAATTCCCGGTTGCGATTACCGGCGAGGTTTCTGTTAAGCCATACCCTTCGATTACTTTCATCCCTGCTGCCCAGAAAACACGCGCCAATTTTGGATTTAACGGGGCGCCTCCTGATACAATAAATTTAATATTATTCCCAAAGGCCAGACGCCATTTCCGGAAAACCAACAGGTCTGCCACCTTCAATATTGACCGATATATCGGCCTCCGGGCCTTTTCAATGTCATACTTTAGCCCGAGTTTCAATGCCCAGAAAAATACCGGCTTGCGGATGCCCGGGAGGTTTTTCCCTGTTCGGAGTATGGTGGCATAAGATTTCTCGATAACACGGGGAACCCCACAAAACATATCAGGCTGCACCTCTTTCAGGTTATCCCTGACACGGTCAGTGTTTTCAGCGTAAAAGACCGGAATGCCCAGATACTGGTACATATAGTTCAACATCCGCTCATAAACATGGCACAAAGGCAAAAAGCTCAATGCCCTGTTCACATTTACACCACCAAGTATCAGACTAACAGACTTAAAGTTGCTGACCAGGTTGGTATGCGACAACATTACCCCTTTCGGATGACCGGTAGTGCCTGAAGTATAAATCAGTGTGGCAAGGCTTTCAGGTAATATCTTGTCTTTAATAAGGTCAAGTGCATCTGTAAACTGCTGATCATTGCCTTTCCCGATGAAATCCAGCCATGATTCTGACCCTTCAACCGGTACAAGGGAATAAACAGTGACCTTTGCATCCAAACCTTCTAAGGCTTTTTCTACCCGTTCCCAGGCTTCGCGGCAACCAACCACAATCAGCTTAACCCCCGAATCTTCAAAAATAAACCGGTAGTTCTCTTCGCTAAGCGAATGGTAAACAGGAACATGAACACAACCGGCCTGTAAAATCCCCATATCGAGGAAATTCCACTCAGGCACGTTGTTCATGATGGTTGCCACTTTATCGCCTTCAACAAGACCGGAAGCAATCAGCGCACGACTGATTTTATCAGAATCGCTGACATATTGCCGGGCTGAAATGTGCTGCCACTTACCGTTCTTCTTATATCCAAATACGCAGTTGTTCGCAGAAAAGTCTTCGCGATAAAGCTGAAGCAGGTCAAATAGGCGGTTCACATTTACCATGAAACGAATCCCCGGATGAGCAACTATTATATGATCAGGCTAATCACTGTTATTAAGCCCAAAGATCATGTTGATGACCGATGCATATTTGTCATTGATGTAGCGGCGGCGAAGTTTAAGAGAGGCGGTGAGTTCACCGGAATCGATGGTCCATTCATAACCTATGAGTTCAAATCGTTTTACCTGTTCAGTGGCTCCAAAAAACTTATTAAACTTGTCAATCTCCTGCTGAAAACGCTTTTTAATTCTGGGCAGAGCAATCATTTCAGCATCTGTGGTATAGGAAATTCCTTTGATTTCGCACCATGATTTCAGATGCGGAAAATCAGGTACAACCAGTGCCGCAGCATATTTCTGGTTTTCGCCGATCACCATCAGCGTATCTATGAAAGAGGATTCCTTGAACTTATTCTCCAATAATTCAGGACTTATATATTTGCCAAGCGAGGTTTTAAAAATTTCCTTTTTCCGCCCTGTTATCCTGAGATGCCCGGCAGGTTCCAGATGGCCAACATCACCTGTGTGAAACCAACCTTCTTTATCGATTGCCTCAGCCGTAAGATCAGGTTCTTTGTAATACCCGAGCATAACACCCGGGCCCTTGCATATAATTTCACCATCATCTGCAATCGTTAAATTCACATCGCGGATGGGCCGCCCGACAGTTCCAAAACAGACGCCATTTTCGCTAAAGTCGTTAACGGCAAGAACCGGAGAGGTTTCGGTTAATCCGTAACCTTCAAGAACAGGTATGCCTGCAGCCCAGAATACGCGGGCAAGCCGGGGCTGCAATGCGGCTCCGCCTGATACGATTACTTTCATGTTTCCACCAACAGCCGCCCGCCATTTATCGAATACCAGTTTGTTGGCAAGCTTTAGTTTAATATTGTAATACCAGCCATTCCCGTTATTTACCTCATAACGAAGGCCAAGATGTAATGCCCAAAAGAAAATAAACTTCTTTATTCCGGTCAGTTTGCGGCCGGTTCCCATAATGCGGTCGTAGATTTTCTCGAGCAGGCGGGGAACTGTACTCAGAATATCCGGCTTTACATCGCGCAGGTTATCCCCTATGGTTGCCATGTTTTCGGCATAATAAACAGAAATGCCGAGGTATTGATACATGTAGTTGAGCATCCGTTCATACACATGGCAAAGCGGAAGATAACTCAGGGCTTTTCCCTCCTGGCCAAAAGGAGGTATATGTTCCACTGCTTTAACATTGTAAATTATATTGGCATGACTAAGCATTACCCCTTTAGGGTTGCCTGTTGTGCCGGATGTATAAATCAGCGTTGCAAGGTCATGGGTATCGATGGATGCTTTGGCCTTTTCAAGAAGATCGGGATTGCTTTTTTGATGACCGGTTTCGATAAACTCCTGCAACATTTTGACACCTTCTGTTTCTTTTACAGTATATACACCCAGTAATTCAGGCACTTCCGGGAGAATCTTTTCAATTTTTCTGTAAATCTCTTTCCCTGAAATAAACAGGAACTTAACGCCTGAATGGTTGAGAATGTACTTATAGTCAGCGTCGCTCAGGGTTGGATAAACCGGAACGTGAACAGCGCCGGTTTGCATAATCCCCATATCGATAAAATTCCATTCAGGTCGGCTGGGCATTATAGTGGCAACCATATCACCCTTTACAATTCCATAGCTAAGCAAGGCATAACTGATGGCATCGGCTTTTTCGCGGTATTTCTCAATCGGATACTTTATCCATTCACCGTTTTCTTTCCCAGCCAGTACATCGTCTTTGGGTAAAAAGGTTTTTTCGTAACGGGGCAAAAGGTCAAAAAGACGCGTAACATCATTCATAGGCTTTATATGGTTTTAAACAAATAATCGTTCAATCTGAGGGTTATACCTGGCTGCAATCACTGAACGCCGGAGTTTCAGTGTCGGGGTAAGTTCCCCGGATGCTGTTGTCCATTCAGAAGACATGAATTCCACTTTTTTAATTTGCTCAGTAGCGCCAAAGCTTTTGTTGTAAAAATCTACCACTTTCATCAATCGCAACCTGATGCGCTGGTCGGCAATCATCTCAGCATCGGTCGTATATTCAATCTCCTTGATTTTACACCACGATCTCAGATGGTTGAATTCCGGTACCACCAGTGCAGCAGCAAACTTCTGATTTTCACCAACAACCATCAGGTTATCTATAAACGGCGATTCCTTGATTTTGTTCTCCAACAGTTCGGGCGCAATATATTTACCGAGGGAGGTTTTGAAGATCTCCTTTTTTCGTCCGGTAATCCTCAACTGCCCTTCCTTTTCAAACTGGCCGATATCACCGGTATGAAACCATCCTTCGCTATCGATAACGCTGGCTGTCAGTTCAGGGTCTTTGAAATAACCAAGCATGACATTGGGTCCCCTGGCCAGAATTTCACCATCTTCTGCAATCTTCACTTCTACACCCCGAAGCGGAGGGCCAACAGTTCCAACTTTTATCCCGTTCGGGTCGGTGCTGGTAGAAGCTACAACCGGCGATGTTTCTGTAAGACCATATCCTTCATAAATAGGAAGTCCGGCCGCCCTGAAGGTTTTAATCAACCTCGGTTGGATGGCAGCCCCTCCCGATACAATTATTTTAAAATTACCTCCCAATGCTTCGCGCCATTTGCTGTAAATCAGCTTATCTGCAATGGCATGTCGCAGTTTATACCAGGGATTGTTTCTGCCTTTCACGTCAAAGTGCAGCGCCAGATTTACGGCCCAGAAGAAAATAGCGCGCTTTATCCCTTTCTGTTTTCTGCCGGTCGCCAGTATTTTATCGTAAATCTTTTCGAGCAAACGGGGAACACAACACATCATATCCGGTTTTATCTCCTTAATATTATCGGTGATGGTTGCCATGCTTTCCGCATAATAAACAGAGATTCCCAGATAGAGGTACATATAATTGAGCATTCTCTCGTATATGTGGCAAAGTGGCAGAAAACTCAGCGCTTTGCCTTCCTCTCCGAAAGTGGGTATGTAAGAAACCGCTTTAAAATTGGAAATAATGTTGTTGTGCGACAACATAACGCCTTTGGGATTTCCGGTGGTTCCGGAAGTGTAAATGATGGTTGCCAGGTCATTGGTTCCAATGCTGTTTCGGATTGAATCAATCAGTTCCGGTTCAGGATTTGACTGCCCCAACTCAGCAACATCATAAATACTGCGGAAACCATCGCGGTATTTAAAAGTAAAAACCTCGCTGATTGAAGGGCAATTCAAGGCTATCTCACTAATCTTGCGCGACATCTCCTCACCTGTTACAAAAACCAGTTTAACCTCCGCATGATTGAAAATATACTGGTAATCAGCCGGGGCGATGGTCGGATAGACCGGGACATGGATTGCACCGGCCTGCATGATGGCGATATCCAGAAAATTCCATTCGGGCCGGTTGTTGGAGATGGTAACAATCTTGTCTCCTTTTTTAACCCCCAGGGCAATCAGCCCACTGGTGATGTTATCTGCCATCTGGACAAAATAGGCCAACCCGTATTTTTTCCATACACCATCTTCTTTAAACGCGAGAACATCATCTTTTGGTTTAAAGCTGGCCGCGTAATGTGGCAAAAGATCAAAAATCCTGGTTATTGTCATGGCATCCGGCATTAAAGGTTCTTTAAGGTTTAATTCAGAAAAGCAACATTTAATTAATGAAACTAAGAAGTCAGGATTGGGTTTGTTTCAGCAACCAATATCCTGTAAAAGACTCTGATAATAATCCCGGTAAAAGTAAAATATGCTATTCCTTTAAAAATCAACTCCTGACCTGTGTGGTTTTCAGTAACTGTCTGCATACGAGGCTTCAAATTATTCAGTCTCTTCATCAAACACCTCAGGTACGGTGAATTTGCGTCGCTGCTGCCTGGGCAGTTGGCATTAACAGCAAATCGTTGATATTTACATGAGGTGGCAATGAAGCTGCATAATGCACCACTTCGGCTATATCGTCCGGATGCAAAGGTTCAAATCCGTTGTAAACTGAATGGGCCCGATCTTCATCACCGCTAAATCTGACCATTGAGAATTCCGTTTCAACTGCACCAGGAGCAATCTGGGTTACTTTAATCCCATGAGGCAGCAAATCTATCCGCATTGCCTTGCTGATACTGTCAACTGCGGCCTTGGTAGCACAATAAACATTCCCCTTTTGATACACTTCGCGGCCGGCAATGGATCCGATGTTGATGATATGCCCTTTTCCCTGCATTATCATCAGCGGCATAATGGCGTGTGAGACATTGAGCAGACCTTTCACATTGGTATCGATCATTCTGTCCCAATCCTCAGGATTACCGTCCTGTATCGTATCAAGACCAAGGGCCAGTCCTGCGTTGTTTATCAATACATCTATTTTCTGAAAAGCTTCCGGAAGGCTGTTCACTGCATCAATAACGCTTCGGCGATCCGTTATATCCAGTTCCATAGATTGGACCTGAGCGTTAAATCTTAGTTCTAGTTCAGCTTTAATTTCCGACAGACGGTCAGACCGGCGGCCGGTAATGATCACATAGTAACCCGATTCAGCAAACCTGAATGCACACGAACGACCAATACCACTTGTGGCTCCGGTAATAAATACGATTTTATCCATAATTTCCCCTGAGGGTTGTTGGACTTATTATCAAAAATAAAGCACAACCAAACTCATCACGGTAAAAGTATATAATAAAACCTGAACATGCAATACCTGAAAACCTAAATATTAACTTTTCGAAATACAATTGGCTATCAGCCATTTGCGTGCATTAACAAAGGCTTCAATCCAGGGTGATACTTCATCCTGACACCTTCCGGCAGGATAATAGGCCCAATTCCATGGATAAAGAGAGCGCTCAAGATGTGGCATGATTGCCAGATGCCTTCCGTCAGGCGAGGCTATGGCTGCCGCATGATAGTCAGACCCGTTGGGATTGCCCGGATACGCGTGATAGCTGTATTTGACAGGTATATTATAATTGCCTTCATCCATTGGCAGCCTGAACCTGCCCTCGCCATGCGCCACCCAGATTCCGAGACGTTTGCCGGCCATATTTCCCAGCATAACTGAGCTATTTTCCAAAACATCAACATTCAGAAAATTTGATTCAAATTTACCTGACAGGTTATGAAGCATCACTGGCTTTTCGCGATGTTCAGGATAGATCAGACCAAGCTCAACCATTAACTGACAGCCATTGCAAACACCCAGGCTAAGGGTATCGGGCCTGCTGTAGAAATTATCGAGTGCTGCTTTGGCGCTGGGATTATAAAGGAATGCCCCCGCCCAGCCTTTGGCCGAGCCAAGCACATCAGAATTGCTGAATCCACCTACAAAAACAATCATATTGATTTCTTCGAGGGTCTCTCGTCCGGATACCAGATCTGTCATGTGAACATCCTTCACATCAAATCCGGCAAGGTAGAGCGACCATGCCATTTCCCTGTCGCCGTTAACTCCCTTTTCACGTATGATGGCAGCTTTAAGACCGGTTGGCTCTTTGCGGCCGGCAACGATACCAAATTGAACGAACTCTCCTGTAAAATCCTCTCCGAACTCAAAAGAAAGCGGTTGATTCTCAAAATTTACAAACCGTTCGCGGGCCAGATCTTCTCCGCTTTGCTTCCGGTCGAGCAGGTAAGATGTTTTATACCAGAGTTTCCGCAATTTGTCAATATCAAACTCCGTGGTACCATGATTGTAACGAACGGTAAGGTAGCGCCTGAAAGAAGGTTTGCCAAGCACCCGGTAATTCAGCCCGGCTTCATGAAGAAACACCGTTGTAAAATCAAGATCATTCACCTGGAGCACTACCCCCGGGTTTTCGCTGAAAAGCAATTTAACGATATCGCTTTCGCCAAAACCACTCAGATCGGCTTCAAGTCCGATACCGGGTTGGGCAAACAACATTTCAAGCAGGGTTGTAACAAGGCCACCTGCCGAAATATCATGGCCTGCAAGCACCACGCCTCTTGATATCAATGTCTGCACTGCTTCGAATGCCCTGACAAAATATTGAGGATCGGCTACTGTCGGCGCCTCGTTACCAAGACAACCCAGGGCCTGGGCAAGACTGCTCCCTCCTGTTTTAAATGGTTCAGCAGAAAAATCGAGGTAAATTAAAGTTGAAGTAAATTCAGGCTGTATCACAGGCTTAACAACATTTCTGATGTTGCTTACTTCTGCAACGGCAGTAACAATAACAGTTCCGGGCGAAAAAACCTTGCTTCCGTCGGGATACCGTTGCGTCATCGACAAAGAGTCTTTACCTGTCGGAATGTTTATTCCGAGGGCAATGGCAAAATCGCTGGCTGCTTTTACAGCCTGGTAAAGGCGCACATCTTCACCCGGATTGCGGCATGGCCACATCCAGTTGGCACTGAGCGAAACACCCTTCAAACCCCCATCGAGTGGCGCCCAAACGATGTTGGTAAGAGCTTCGGCAATCGAAAGTACGGAACCCGCTGCAGCATTAATCAAACCCGCTGCCGGTGCATGACCTATCGAGGTTGCAATACCCCTGATGCCATAAAAATCGAGCGCAACCACGCCCAGGTTGTTCAATGGCAACTGCAAAGGTCCTGCCGTTTGCTGAACAGCCACCCGTCCCGTTACCGAGCGGTCAACCTTGTTGGTGAGCCAGTCTTTGCAGGCTACTGCTTCGAGTTGTAAAACATTATCCACGTAAACCTGCAGATTGGATGCTTTGTATGTCAGTGCCGGAAAGGCTGTCTCTAAGGTGGTATCATCCATGATTGTCCGGGGAGGATTTCCAAACATATCGGACATACTCAGATCAATGGCTTTGTTCTCTGTTTTGCTGTTGACAAAGGTAAGGCGATGGTCACCGGTAGTTTCACCGGCAACGAAAAGCGGGGCACGCTCACGCCCGGCAACCCTGGTGAGCAAATCAACATCGCCAGGATGCATAATCAGTCCCATCCGCTCCTGCGACTCGTTTCCGATGATCTCACGGTCGGAGAGTGTGGGGTCACCAACCGGTAGTTTATCAATATCAATGCGGCCTCCGGTTATCTCAACCAATTCCGACAGGGAATTCAGGTGTCCGCCTGCCCCGTGGTCGTGAATTGAAACCACCGGATTCTGCTCCATCTCAGCCATAGCCCTGATGGCATTGTAAACCCGTTTCTGCATCTCGGGATTGGAACGCTGAACCGCATTCAGTTCGATTGAATTGCTGAACTGTCCGGTCGCAACCGACGATACTGCTCCCCCACCCATTCCGATGCGGTAATTATCGCCACCCATTACAACCACCTTATCACCTGGCACCGGAGCATCTTTATGACTGTCAGCTTTTTTAGCATAACCAACGCCTCCGGCCATCATTATCACCTTATCGTAGCCGTAGGTTTTCCCGTTTTTCTGATGTTCAAAAGTTAACAAACTTCCGCAAATCAGGGGCTGGCCGAATTTATTACCGAAATCGCTTGCTCCGTTCGATGCTTTAATAAGAATTTCTTCCGGGGTTTGATACAGCCATTTACGTGGTTTCACTGCAGAAGTCCAGGTGTGGCTTTCGCTTGTGCGCGGATAGGAAGTCATGTAAACTGCAGTACCGGCAATGGGCATCGAACCTTTGCCACCTGCCATGCGGTCGCGTATTTCGCCACCACTACCGGTTGCTGCCCCGTTAAATGGCTCAACGGTTGTCGGGAAATTATGGGTTTCGGCCTTCAGCGAAATGACAGAATCAAATTCAAGCAGCCTGAAAAAGTCAGGTCTGTCCTGATTCAGCGGGGCAAATTGCCAGACTCTGGGGCCATTAATAAATGCTACATTATCGCTGTAAGCTGATATGATGCGGTTATGGTTGAGCCGCGAGGTCTTCCTGATCATCGAAAAGAGCGTCTCATCCTGCTCTTTTCCATCAATCACGAAAGTGCCATTGAAGATTTTATGCCTGCAATGCTCTGAGTTCACCTGCGAGAACCCAAAAACCTCGCTGTCTGTAAGTGGTCTGCCGATCTTTTTACTTAGCTTTTCCAGATAATCAACTTCCTCTGAAGAAAGAGCCAGCCCTTCCTGTTGATTATAAGAGGAAATATCTGAAATAATACGGATCGGTTCAGGTTCATGGATTATCGTAAACAATTCCTGATCAAGCCCATGATTCTTCACCTGAAGCATGGGATCAAACTTTGCGTCTTTATCGGTAGTTTCCAGATACTCTTCTATCCTGAAGATCCCATGAATACCCATATTCTGGATAATTTCAACAGCATTGGTACTCCAGGGAGTAATCATTTCGCGGCGCGGGCCAATAAAAAAGCCCGATACAGACCGGGCTTCAATACATTCGGCACCACCGAACAACCAGCTTAGTTTCTGAATATCGGTGTCTGAGATATCTGCGTGACAACCTACGGCATACAAATATTTACCCCTGAAAAATCGGATCATCGTGATAGTTTTTGATGGTGCAAAGATAGCAAAAAGGCAAAAAACAGGAAGGAATAAACAGGAAACTTTTAGATTCAAAAATTCAAAATTCAAAAATTGATTCCACTTCAAAAACTGATTATTTGACACCAAACCACAAAAACACTATCCGTTAGCTGGCGTACACCAATTTTAATATATTGATATATAATATTTTGTGTAAATTGGTGTTTTGGAGACTTGGTGTCTATTCTTCTTTATTGACTTTTCGGAGCAGGTTCAAAAATTCAATCCCTCACGTGCGGGACAAAATTCAAAAATTCGGAATGAGTGTTAGAAGGATAATTTTGAATATTGATTATTTAAATAATCAAATACCAATGCATATAAAGCGTACCTTTGCGCGCTCAATGACTAACACATTTTATGCTTAATTTTCAACAACTTGGCTTAAATCCGCTCCTATTGCAAGCGGTCGAAGCCCTGGGTTTTAAAGAACCCATGCCTGTTCAGGCAGAAGTAATTCCAACACTGATAGAAAACCCTTCCGATTTAGTTGGTCTGGCGCAAACCGGAACCGGAAAAACCGCAGCTTTTGGCCTTCCGGTTTTACATCACATTAATCCCGATATAAAAAATGCGCAGGCACTGGTTCTTTGCCCTACACGCGAGCTGTGTCTGCAGATTTCGCGCGACCTCAGGAGCTTTGCGGAATTCATTCCGAAAATCAAAATCACACCGGTATATGGTGGTGCCAGCATCGAGACGCAGATCAGGCAACTGAATGAAGGACCCCAGGTGATTGTGGCCACTCCGGGTCGGTTGAATGACATGATCCGTCGTAAAAGAGTGGACCTGAGCCATGTACGTTGGGTAGTGCTCGATGAGGCTGATGAAATGCTCGATATGGGTTTCCAGGAAGACGTGGACACCATCCTCGAATGTACACCCAAAGAGAAATTCACCCTTCTCTTTTCGGCTACCATGCCCGATCAGGTCGAACGCATCCTGTCGAAATACATGACCAAACCGGTAATAAGAACGGTTGGGAAAAGGAACACAGGCACAGCCAATGTAAAACACATGTACTACCTGGTGCATGCCCGCGACCGTTACTCAGCACTAAAGAGAATTGCAGATTACAATCCCAGTATTTACGCCATTATTTTCTGCCGTACCCGAATCGAAACGCAGGAAATCGCCGAATCGCTGATTCGCGACGGATACAACGCCGATTCGTTGCATGGCGATCTGTCGCAGGTACAGCGTGATCATGTGATGGCCCGTTTCCGCAGCGGAAATCTCCAGATGCTTGTCGCAACAGATGTTGCCGCGCGTGGACTGGATGTAAATGACCTTACACACGTAATCAACTACAATCTGCCCGACGACACTGAAATATATGTTCACCGCAGCGGGCGTACCGGAAGGGCCGATAAACTCGGAATTTGTGTATCGATCATCAACCTAAAGGAGAAATTTAAAATCCGACAGATTGAGAAGATGATAGCCCGTGAATTTGCGCAGGCGAAAATTCCTACGGGTGCCCAGGTTTGCGAAAAGCAGCTTTTCCACCAGGTTGACCGCATGGAGAATGTTGCACTGGACGAGGAAATTGAAACCTTCCTTCCGGTGATATACCGAAAACTGGAAACGATGGATCGCGATGAGATCATCAAACGCTTTGTTTCGCTTGAATTCAACCGCTTCCTCGAGTATTACCGCGATGCCAAAGACCTGAATGTTATT
>JBBQIQ010000039.1:0-27868 GCA_038325075.1 Bacteroidales bacterium
GCCGTTATAAACGGAGTTGAGATTGTTGAAAATTTTTCGCTTGATCAATACCTGGGGAAGAAGTACGTTGTATTCTTCTTTTATCCAAAGGATTTTACTTTCGTTTGCCCTACCGAGTTGCATGCTTATCAGGCAAAATTAACTGAATTTGAAAAGCGGAACTGTGCTGTGGTTGCCTGTTCAACCGACACCGAAGAGTCGCACTGGGGCTGGCTGCAGATGTCAAAAAAACATGGCGGTATTCAGGGAGTTACCTACCCCATTGTGGCTGATACTGCCAAGACCATCAGCGCCAATTTTGGTGTACTGGCTGGTGATTACGACTGGAATGAAAACGGTGAAATGGTGTCAACCGGACCAATGATTGCTTATCGCGGGCTGTTCCTGATCGACAAAACCGGTTTGGTACACCATGAAACAGTAAACAATTTCTCATTGGGGCGAAATGTTGATGAAACACTCCGTATGTTGGATGCTTTGCAGTTTTTTGAAGAAAATGGCGAAGTTTGCCCGGCCAACTGGGAGCCTGGCAAGGAAGGCCTGAAGGACACCCATGCAGGGGTTGCTCAATACATGGCACTAAATTAAACCATCATTACCAGGGAAATTTAACCTGAAGTAACTATAAGGCATGTTCTGAAAGCCGGAACAGGCCTTATTTTTTTATACTACTTCATGATTTGAACCAATTCATCTTTAGAATCATCAGGTCAATAGCACAGGATGTCCGGCCTTTTTTTTGAAATAGTTTCTTAAGAAATCGATTTTCTGACCGTTTGAGAGTAATTTCTGAAGGCCATATCCAATTCGTTGCCAGTTCCTCATGTCGCGCAGGGTATCTGGAGTTGTCATGGTTATGACAGATGTTTGATTACAAGCTCCAAAAGGTCGCGGCGCTGAAATGGTTTGATCAGAAAGTCGCTCACTCCGGCCAAATTCATTTCATCGCATGCTTCGGGCGAAATATTCCCGGTTAGCATGATCACAGGTAATTTGCATAAGTTTTCCGATGAGTTGCTTCTGATATGCCGGGTTAATTCCAGCCCGTCCATTTGTGGTCAGTCGACACTGAATTAAGGCATATATAATGCTATTGAAGCATTTAGAAAGCCAAAGTCATAAAACAGATTTACCTGACTTCAGGTATTTGACCAATTCAATTTATAAGTCAAAGAATCAGTACTTTCTATAATCAAGTGATCAGTTGGGAAATAAACTAAATTGATTCCTGAACTGTATCTGGTTCAGACTCGTGATGATCTTTAATTCTTTCGAGTTGAGTTTTCAGAAATGGAAGAGTTGATGGAAGTAACCATTCGAGTGGTTGATAAATATAAGATTCTTGTTTTGCCTCAGGTTTGATCAGGCGGCTGTGAGGGTCGGCAATTTTCAGAAGATAGATGATGGCCGAAAATACAAACAACGTTTTAACAACGCCAAAAACAACACCAGCCAGCCGGTTTAAGAATCCAAGCGCAGCAATCTCTATCACCTTTTCGAGCGATTTGCCCACGAAATGCACGAAAATTACGATAATTAAGAAGCAAATAAGGTAAGAAGCAAAAAACAGTATCTGAGAGTTACTCCCAAACATCTGTTGCAGGTGAATGGCCAGACTACCTGCGTACTTCAGCGAAAAGATTATTCCCAGCACCAGTCCTGCAAGCGAAGCAAGACCGATAATAAATCCCTGCGAAAAACCTTTTATGGCTGCAATAACAAGAAAGATAAGAATGATAATATCAATATAATTCATATCACAGGTGATTAAATCTGCTTAAGCTTTCTGGTTAGTTCTGTTGCAAAAACAAACTCGTTCAATTCGGGATTGTCGCTCCGCAGGATGGAGTCCTTAGTGCCTTCCCACCAGAGCTGGCCTTTGTGAATATAAGCGATTTTGTCGCCGATTTCAATCACTGAGTTCATATCGTGGGTATTGATCACAGTGGTGATATTGTATTCCTGGGTAATTTCGCTGATAAGATTATCGATCACAATAGCGGTGAGTGGATCAAGGCCTGAATTTGGTTCATCGCAGAACAGATATTTTGGGTTCATGGCAATGGCCCGGGCAATAGCCACGCGCTTTTTCATTCCACCGCTTAGTTCTGAAGGGTAAAGTTTATTCACATTTTCGAGGTTTACCCGGGAAAGGCAAAAGTTGGCCCTGTCGCGTTTTTGCTCCGATGTTTGCTCGGTAAACATCGAAAGAGGGAAAACAATATTCTCCTCTACAGTCATTGAATCGAACAACGCCCCACCCTGAAAGAGCATTCCAAGTTCCTGCCGAATGACTTTCATTTCGTCGAACGACATGCGCGAGAAAACCCTTTCACCATACATAACGTTGCCGCTGTCAATCTCAAACAGGCCAACAAGGCACTTCATCAAAACAGTTTTGCCTGAACCACTCTGACCGATGATCAGGTTGCATTTGCCGGTCTCGAACCTGAACGAAACATCGTTGAGTACCTTATGCTCACCGAAGGATTTTGAAATGTTCAGCGCTTCGATCATGCCAGCAGGAGTTGTGTGAGGATAAGGTTAAATACAATGATGGCAATGCTGCTGTGAACAACCCCTTTTGTGCTCGATGCACCAACCTCGAGGGCGCCCCCCTGGGTATAAAAGCCATGATATCCCGAAATTGAAACAATAAGGAATGCGTTTACCACCGTTTTTACCATAGCATAAAATATATCGTAGGAGTCAAAAAAAGCTTTAATCCCATAAACATACTCGCTGGTGGGAACCAATCCGGTAAAAATTCCGGCAAGCCATCCACCCAGAATGGCCATAATCATGCTCATAATGATCAGGATAGGGTTGATGAGAACGCAGGCGACTATCTTGGGAAAGATCAGATAAGTTGCGGGGTTAATGCCAATAATTTCAATGGCATCAATTTGTTCGGTCACCCGCATAGTACCCAGTTCAGATGCAACGCGTGAACCTACCTTTCCGGCCAGGATAAGGCTGATGATGGTCGGCGAAAACTCCAGCACCACCGATTGCCGGGTTACAAATCCGATGGTATAAAGGGGGATAAACGGGGTATCGATGTTAAATGCCATCTGAATGCACAAAACCGCACCCATGAAGACCGAAATAAAAGCGACTATCCCTACCGAGTCGAGCCCGAGGTTGTCCATTTCGACCAGAATTTTCCGGATATAAATGGATTGTTTCTCAGGCTTTTTAAAAACCTGCCTAAGAAGAAGGGTATAACGGCCTATATGAAAAAAGAATCCTCTGATCACAGTCGAAACATTTCTGCTAAATTATGCAATATTTTGCTTTGATTAATAATGATGTTTGATGCAACGGGTTAAAACCCCTAAAGTAAACAGGGGACTATGAAAAACCACAAAAAAAAAGAGACAGGCTTTTTTGCCTGTCTCTTTTTTTATAGGTCAGTAATATATCAGTCAGCGTCGCAAACTTCAGAATGCGCTGCAACATAAATATTTCCTGACAATCCGCTTATAGTAAATGTATCAGTAGAAACGCCGTTGAGGTTTTCGTGTTTATAAGGGAACTGCCCGGGGGCTGTGGTATATTTGCCTTTTTTCATTGGTAAAATCTGGTTGCCGACATGCAAATGGTTAGCGTTCAGTACATATCCGTTGAATGTGGCGTATGTTACCGTAGCAATGGGAGGTGTATAATTTACCGTTAGAGTACCCACATGTGTTCCATTGCCAATGTTGCACTGTCCGGCACCTGCGTAAATTGGCCATGAATAGCTACCGGCACCGATAGGGCCATTCGACCATCCCCAGTTGTTGGATTGAACTCCCGGAATGGTGAGGAAACAATTTGCATAACTGTTGCCATAGGCATAACCGGTTTCACAACCTCCTAAAGGCGGCGGCAGCGAGCACTGCTGAACGCAATAATTCAGGTAGTAACCGGAAGTTTTAAATGCACTTTTACCCCAGATATCTTTATAGGGTGCGCTAGGCAAAGTTGAGATTTCCCTGATTCTTGCAAAGGCAACTACAATGAAACACTCAGGTAAAGTGCTCAGGGGAATAATTTGCTCCCAGTAAGTGCCAAAATTGCCATAATTACCAGGGCCTATTGGAAGACCATACGGTGCACTATTTGAAGTGAAATATACAGTGCCGGTTCCTGCAAAGTCAACGGTAACTCCAGGCAATGCTGCCAATTGGGCTTCAGTACCCACAAATAAAGCCGGCAAATTAATATACCAACCAGGGGTATTCAACTCGTACTTGATCAGTAAGTTTGTCCCATCGTTGCCAATGGTAACCATTGCGGGAGAAGCAGTCTGGGCATAATCCACCATTTGGGCTACCATTGGCGTGCCACAATAAACCAATTCGGTTTTGAGATTGTTTTCATTAATGGTGTTTGCTGCATCCTGATTGTCATTTATGCCGTCCTTGGAACAACTGATGAACAAAAGAGGTACTGCCATAAGCAGAAGGAATGTAAATTTTAACGGTGTTTTCATAATACTTAAGTTTTAGGTTAGGGCTTTTAACGAACGTATTTAAATTTTGTTCACTTTTATTTAGTATTTTCAGAGGGCGTTCTTCCGCCATATATAACAACCTGTAAACGTGTGGAGAAGATAACAATTAGTCAATAAGTATTTATACTTATTTTTTGTTTTATGGATTATATTTTATGATTCTGGCCGTGCTGAAATATGAACTTATCATTGTCAGATTACAATTTGAGAACCCGTGTGCATTTAACCTCTTTTAATTTTAATTTTTGCAGGGAAGCCTGCCATTTTTATTACTTTTGGAGTTCAAAAACCAAGAAATCAAACATTTCAAATGAAATATAAAGCAAGAAACCTGTTATCGGGCCTGTTGGTAATATCCGCAATATTAGCTGCTTCATGTTCAACACCTGCCTACAAGCAGAACAAGTATAAAAAAGCGAAGCGCTCGCGCGATTGCGGATGTAATTTCCAGAAGATTGATCAGCATGTAATGTACAGCTATAATGACCAAAGGTAGAAGTCTGGAACATGCACTGAACGAGTATCTGCCTGCCGGAAGTGCCGGGTCTGTGCTGCAATGGTTCGGTACGCACCATGTCATTCTTCGTATTACGCGCAGTCGTCGCTCCAAACTGGGCGATTTCAGAGGCAGTACGCCTTCATCGCCTCCCGTAATTTCGGTTAACCACAACCTCAATCCCTATAGTTTTCTGGTAACCCTGTTGCATGAGATGGCCCATGCCGAAGTGTTCCTGAACAATAAACGCAGGTTGCAGCCCCATGGCGAGCATTGGAAACAGGCGTATAGAAATCTGGCATTGCCATTCCTGTCGCCCGGCTTATTACCTGATCCTGTAGAGATAGCTTTTGGCCATTACCTTAAGAATCCCTCTGCTTCAAGCACAACCAACCTTAAACTGGCTAAAGCGCTCAGGATTTATGATCCTCCTAAGGATTCTACCCTTATCAGTGATCTCCCGGCGGATGCTTTGTTTGCTTTACCCGATGGGCGGGTGTTTAAAAGGGGTGATAAGCTCAGGAAAAGATTCCGGTGTGAATGCCTGAGTAACCGTCGGACTTATCTTTTTAGCCCGCTTGCTGAAATTATTCCTGTGGAGAGCACAATACCTTTAAAAAAGGCTATCTGAACCTGAAGAACAATGCGATTTAATGATCATATAAAAACCAATACCCCAACGCATGAATAAAAACAATTATTGCATTATAATGGCCGGAGGCATTGGTGCCCGGTTCTGGCCTATGAGTCGGCAGAACCATCCAAAACAGTTTATCGATATTCTCGGCACCGGTGATACCCTTATCCAGTCAACCTTTAATCGTTTTCGCAGGGTTTGCCCGGCTGAAAACATTTACATCGTAACCAACGAAATTTATAAAAAGCAGGTTCTTGATCAATTGCCGGATATTCAGGAGGCCCAGGTGCTGTGCGAACCATCTCGCCGCAATACAGCACCATGCATTGCCTATGCCAATTACCGCATATTTCAGTTGAACCCTGAAGCCAATGTGGTGGTTGCTCCTTCCGATCATATCATCCTTAAGGAAGATATTTTCATTGAAGTTATAACAGCAGCTCTTGAAGCATCGGAGAAAAACAACTGGTTGTTAACCCTGGGCATTCAACCAAGCCGACCTGATACAGGTTATGGGTATATACAGTTTGATGAATCAACAGTCTATCAGGCTGATAACCGTATAAAAAAGGTTAAAACCTTTACCGAGAAACCTCAGCTTGAGATGGCAAAGCAATTCCTGAGCAGTGGCGACTTTCTCTGGAATTCAGGAATCTTCATCTGGAAATTGAAAACCATTATGGCTGCTTTCGACAAGCACCTTCCCGAAATAAGCCAGCTTTTCAAAGCAGGAACCGGCAAGTATGCCACTCCGGAAGAAGATGCCTTTATACAGCAAACCTATTCAGTGTGTAAAAGCATTTCCATTGATTATGGTGTTATGGAAAAGGCTGAAAATGTATATGTACTTTCTTCTGATTTTGGATGGAGCGACCTCGGTACCTGGGGTTCATTGTATGACACCCGAAAAAAAGATGAGCATGGCAATACGGTGGTTGGCCAGAATGTGCTGATGTACAACAGCCACAACTGCATTGTGAATATGCCTAAAGAGAAGTTGGTGGTTTTGCAGGGCCTCGAAGACTATATTGTGGTTGAAGATGAAGGAACATTGCTGGTTTGCCGTAAAGGCGATGAACAGCATATACGTCAGTTTGTGAACGACGTAATGATTGAAAAAGGTGAGAAATATGTTTAATAAAAATCTAAATCCAATTTTGAAATGAAGAAATTAATGATTCTGTTTTTTGTTCTGATTTCAGGCCTTTCGAGGGCTGATGAGGGAATGTGGCTACCCCTGTTTATCGAGCGGCTCAACTACGTTGATATGCAGAAAGAAGGCCTGAAACTGACTGCTGAAGAAATCTACAGCGTTAACCATTCAAGCCTGAAGGATGCAATTATTCAGTTTGGGAATGGTTGCACCGGCGAAATGATCAGCAGCCAGGGCCTTGTGCTTACCAATCACCATTGTGGTTACGGGTCAATTCAGTCGCACAGTACCATCGACCACGACTACCTGGCCGACGGTTTCTGGGCAATGAACATGAATGAAGAGCTTCCCAACGAAGGGCTTACTGCCAGGTTTTTGGTCCGCATTGAAGATGTGACAAAAACCATACTTGCCGAACTTGACAGCAAGCTGACCGAAACGGAGCGCAACGCTAAAATAGCCGAATTGTCAAAAACCATTCAGACCGATGCAACCAAAGGCACAGGATACGATGCCCGGGTAGCAAGTTTCTTCAACGGGAATGAATTTTTCCTGTTTGTTTACGAAGTTTTTCGTGATGTAAGGCTGGTAGGCGCCCCGCCATCATCCATTGGGAAATTTGGTGCAGATACTGACAACTGGATGTGGCCCCGCCATACCGGTGATTTTTCAATGTTCAGGGTATATGCAGGAGCAGATGGCAAACCGGCTGATTTCTCTAAGAGCAATGTTCCCCTGAAACCAAAGCATCACCTCCCCGTATCGCTCAATGGTTATGAAAAGGGCGATTTTGCGATGATCATGGGCTATCCGGGAAGTACCGACCGCTATCTGACTTCCTGGGGTGTAAAACTTGCCGTTGAAACCAGCAATCCGACCATCGTAAATATCCGGGCAAAGAAACTTGCCATTATGCGCGAAGATATGGATGCCAACCGCGAAGTCAGTATCAAGTACGCGTCTAAATATGCCGGAATTTCAAACTACTGGAAGTATTTTATCGGGCAAACAAGGGGCCTGAAACGCCTTAAAGTGCTGGAAGACAAGCAAAAAATTGAGTCCGATTTTGCAAATTGGGTGAATGCATCCCCTGATCGGAAGGAAAAATACGGGAATGTACTGAGCGATATAGAAGCTGCTTACAAGACTTTTGGTGAATATACCCTTCAACGCTGGTACTTTGTTGAATCCATTATCCGGGGTGCTGAGGTTATGTCATTGGCCCAGTCATTTTCATCTCTATACACTGAATTAAAAGCTGAAAAACCCTCAGAAGAGAAGATTGGTAAATTAAAGGATAACCTTCGGAAGAGCGTTGACAAACATTTTAAAAACTACAATCAGCCTACCGACCGGAAACTGCTCGAGGCTTTGCTTCAGATGTATTCCGAAAATGTTCCTGTTGGACAGCAACCCGCTACATTCAAGGAATTGGTTGCAAAAAACAAGGGCGATTTCAAAAAAATCACCGACAATATTTTTAGTAAATCCATTTTTGCCGAAAGTGCCAAAGTAAACGCTTTCCTCGATAACCCAACCATCAAGGTATTGGATAAAGATCCGGCCTACAGCTTAATGAAGGTGATGATTGAAAAATACCGTGAAAACCAGAAACAGATGGATGCAGCCAATGAACTGGTTGACAGGGGTAACAGGTTATTTGTTGCCGGTTTGCGCGAAATGCAGCCCGACCGTAAATTTTATCCGAATGCCAACTCTACCATGCGGTTAACCTATGGTAAGGTTTTGGATTATTACCCTGCCGATGCTGTTCATTATGACTACGTGACCACTTTGAAGGGTGTTATGGAAAAAGAAGATCCCGATAACTGGGAGTTTGTGGTTCCGGCGAAGCTGAAAGAACTCTTTGAAAAGAAAGATTTTGGTAACTACGCCATGAAAAACGGCGAAATGCCGGTAGCGTTCCTTTCCACAACCGATATTACCGGTGGAAACTCTGGCAGCCCGGTACTAAACGGGAATGGGGAGTTGATTGGCCTTGCCTTTGACGGCAACTGGGAAGCAATGAGTGGCGATATCGCCTTTGAACCCGAATTGCAGCGCACCATCAGTGTTGATATCAGATATGTTTTGTTTATCGTTGATAAATATGCCGGTGCTAAAAATATTATTAAGGAATTGACAATCGCCACACCCAAAACAAGGGTTAAATCCGGTGTTGAAGCAGTGCAGGCCCCGGTGGAAGTTGAAATGGTCAATTGATCTATTCATAATAGAAGGGCTCAGATTATCGGGCCCTTTTTCATTTTACTATCTTACGTTGGATTTAAGTTGCCGCTTTTTCTATGCCTGTCGAAATAGAGCATAAATTTCTGGTTAAATCAACCTTTTACCGCAGTTTAGCTGAACCGGTCAGCTACCGGCAGGGTTATCTGGCTATTTTGCCGGGAAAAGTAGTCAGGGTCCGAGCAGCCGGTGATCGGGGTTACCTCACCATTAAGGCAACGGTTTCAAACCTTACCCGCAAGGAATACGAATATGAAATTCCATTCATCGATGCCGGAAAAATGCTGAACGAAATGTGCATCGGAACAGTCATTGAAAAAGTCCGCTACCGGATTCCTTATGAGGGATTTATCTGGGAAGTAGATGAATTTCAGGGGGATAATGCCGGATTGGTTGTTGCTGAAATTGAGGTGAGCCGCGAAGATGAAATTTTTATGAAACCCGGCTGGGTTGGTGAAGAAGTAACGAATGATCCGCGTTATCTGAATTCAAATCTTTCAATCCGGCCATTCAATACCTGGAATAAATGAATTTAGCCAGCCCTGAGAAGGTTTATACCGGGATGCTGGAAAGCAATCAGAAACTGCAAAACAGGCTGATTATCAACGCCCGCTACTTTTCTTTCGGACGATTTTCCGCATTTCTGCTGGTAATAACTTCCATTGTAGCAGCGTTAACCCTTGGCATTGTCTGGTGGTGGTCTTCTGCGGTGATGCTTCTTGTGTTTATTGTTTTGATTATTTTGCACGAAAAGCTTATCAATCATCAAAAGTTCAACGACAGTTGTATCTCTGCCATTGAGGATGAGTTAGCGGCGATTAAAGGCCAATATTTTACCTTCGAAAGTGGCAGTGAATTTGTCGATCCCGGCCATATTTATGCAACAGACCTCGATATCTTCGGGAGCAGTTCTCTTTATCAGGCCATCAACCGTGCCACAACTCAGGCCGGTAAAAGTACGCTTGCCGGGTGGCTAAAAGAACCACTCATTGAAAGTGAAAAAATAAAAAGGAGACAGGAAGCTGTGAGGGAACTGGCAGCGTTACCCGATTGGCGGATCCAACTCCGGGCTTATGGGATCGTGGCCGGCGAATCGAAAAATGATCTTGAAACGCTCAGCGAATGGCTTTCCAGCGCAACACTTTTCAAGCCTGCAGTTTTCAGGTTAGCTCTGGTTCTGATTCCACTGGCGTCTTTAACAATAACCGGATTGCTCATAGCTGGTTTGGTCTCAATACAAATGTTTCTGCTTTATCTTATTTTGCCACTTGGCATAGTTGGGATTTATACCAAAGCCATCAATCACAGGCATGTTATGCTTTCGAGAAAGGTTGAATTACTTCAGAAGTATTCCGTCCGTTTCCAAATGATTGAGGAGCAGGGGTTCAGGTCAGATTTTATGAACGATATAGTTGAAAAACTAAAATCGGGCGATATACCTGCAAGTATATGCATAAAGAAACTCAGCCGCATTACCGCTTCGCTCGATACCCGGTTGAACCTGCTGGTTGGATTTGTACTTAATATTTATTTACTCTGGGATATCAGGCAGATGATCCGGCTTGAAAAATGGCAGACAACGTATAAATTGAGCCTCCCAAAATGGTTCGATGCTTTGTCGGATACGGAGGCTATATTGGGTATCTCGGCCTTTGCATTTGCCAATCCTGTTTTTGTTTTTCCGGAAATAAATTCGGAAAAATATGCCATTCAGGCTGTTGATGCATGCCATCCACTGATTCCGGTCACTCAAAGGGTTTACAATGATATAACGGTTACACATCGTGGGCATTTTAATGTTGTTACCGGCGCCAATATGGCCGGGAAAAGTACCTATCTGCGGACCATTGGGGTAAATATGGTGTTGGCATTGGCTGGCGCACCGGTTTGTGCCGGATTGTTCACTTGTTATCCGGCGCCGGTTTTCACCAGTCTTCGGACGACGGATTCGTTAAGTTCAAATCAGTCGTATTTTTATGCCGAATTACTACGTTTAAAAGAGTTAATTGACCGTTTGGGCAGGGGGGAGGAACTGTTTATACTGCTGGATGAGATACTGAAAGGCACCAATTCGGTTGACAAACAGGCCGGATCCAAAGCATTGCTTACCCAATTGATCGGTTTGAGCGCCGCCGGCTTTATTGCTACCCACGATCTTGAGCTTGGCAATCTTGAGAAGTCTTTCCCCGACGATGTTACCAATTACAGTTTCGAAGCAGAGATTGTTGGCGATGAATTGTTATTCGATTACAAACTGAAGCCGGGCATTGCAAGGAATATGAATGCAACATTCCTGATGAAGAAGATGGGGATAACATTGTAAGCAATTTTTATCCGAATCGAAATCAAGCTACAGCGTAGCGATATATTATAGATGAGTTGATTAAAAAATAAGCCGGACAATAGTAATTATAACCCAGATCGGGGTTTACCTGGTTAAAGCGATTCATCGTTGCACTCAAATCGCTCAACATAGGTATAAAGATAAAAGCTGGCTTGTACACAAGAAGCGGAACAATTTACCAAACCCGGCATCCCAAAAATCAAGGTATAAAGGTCAGTATCCAGCCTTAGGTAAGTGGCTTTACCTTCCGTTTGTTGATTTTCCAGTAAAATTTAAGGAAGATGCCCAGCAGGCGTATAAAGGAATTGCGCAATCGATAGGGCAGGAAATCGCCGAGTAGCAACAATCGATACATTCCCCATCCATAGATCAGGGTAGGAAGGACCCACAGATATAGAAACAGACTGAATTTTGGGAATTCACGTTTATAGCCTGCCTTTTCAGCCGATTTGCCGGCGACCAGGTCGGCAATCCGGATATCGCGTGGGCTCATTTGCGTTTTCCAGAGATTCATCCGCTGCGTGGAGATCGGATTCATAAGGCTTTTATGAATAACCCCGATCTCTGTTGAGCCTGTATAGGCCTTTTCCACTTCCGATTTCTTTTCGTGAAACGACATAACAGACGGATCGTATCCGATATCCATAAAGCGGCACAGTTCCCTGAAATGCTTCTCCGGATCGGCAGCCAGGTCTTCATATTTAATCGAAGATATAAGGTCAGGGTGTTGTTTCTTTAAATTCCAGGCTTGATGCAAGGCAAACTTCCAGCGGTAAACCACCAGCGGCACAATAGGAACTTCGAAGTTTACATTGATCAGCGAAAGATAGTTGTCACGGTAATCGCGGGTGATGTGGATAATCTTTGCTTCCGGGAAAATTTTATGAATCCGGCTGATATACAATGAATACCCCGGATTCTTGTCTCCGATCAGCCGGATTTCCTGCTTGTCATACACCGATTTATAAGCCAGGCAGGTTTTTTTGACAATATTTTGATAGGTACTCTCACCTGCTGATTCCATCAGATGCTTCAGAAGTTCATCTTTCCGGATCAGCCATTTTTCAAAATAGCGCTGCTTAAAAACATCCTCACAGTATTCCCGGATGACAGCCTCGTCCCACCGGGTGATCTTGCCGTATTTCTTGTACAGGCTTAGAATAAAAGGGCTTTCCGGAGGAATCGTAACATGTGGGTGCGCTTCGAAAAGCAACCGCAGCAGGGTGGTGCCTGACCGTGGCCGGCCAATGATAAAGAATAGCGGAATACCGGCCCCTTTAGCTATAGGGAGTGGCTGAATTAAAGCGGTTTTAACCATTGGAGGGGTTCTGTAGCAAATGCTGACCGCAAATTTAGGTAATATCTGTTATTTGCCTCCATGCCAAACCGGTTAACTTTCCGGTACAGTTCTGACAGGCAAAGTTACAATGAACGTGCTGCCTTTGCCAACCGCACTTTCAGCATGGATGGTTCCCCCGTTTCTTTCCACAAATTCCCTGCAGAGAATGAGGCCAAGGCCGGTACCTTTTTCATTGGCAGTACCTTTGGTAGAGGGCGCTTTTTCGGTAAGGCTGAATAAATTGATCAGCGTTTCAGGGGGAATGCCTGTTCCATGGTCGGTTACAGAAATGGTCAGACTGTTATCTGCAAAGTTTGTATCAAGTTCAATAAACCCATCGGGGAACGAGAATTTTACCGCATTCGATAGCAGATTACGCATAACTGTGCGGATCATATTCTGATCAGCAAAAAGGGTCAGGTCCTCAGTTTTACCGATGGATATCTTAATGTTTTTTATCTGCGACTGGGGCAAGGTCTGCTTCACCGATTCGGAAATCAGGCTTTCGAGGGTAAAGGGTTCCGGCGTATAGATGGTGCGCCCCAACTGTGTTTTGGCCCAGGCAAGCAAGTTGTCGAGCAGTTGGAAAGTAGATTCGGTCGAGTTCAGAATCTGCTTAACCATCGTTTTGCGTTCCTCATCGGTAAAGTCATCGTACTCATCATCGAGCAGGCGGGTAAAGCCAAGTATTGAGGTAAATGGACTGCGAAGGTCGTGCGCGATGATGGAGAAGAATTTATCCTTGGTAAGATTGGCTTCTTTCAATTGTTGCTCAGTAAGCTTTTGCTGTTCTTCAACCAGCTTACGGCGTTGAATATTCCGCGATACAGCAATTACTTTCCCGGATGCCTTGCCATTGTTGTTATACTGCCGTTGTATCATGCTTTCGAACCAGATCAGGTTGCCCGATCTTTCCTTAAGCCTGAATGTAAGCAGCACAGGATCTATGCTTTCCTTCAGGCTTTTACTGCATGATTGAAGGATTCTGAGATCTTCTTCAAAAACCAGACCCTCAGCCAAACTGCCTGTAAGTTCAGCGGGATGGTATCCGAGAATGTGTTTAACGCTTGGCGACACATATTCAATTTTACCGTCTTCCGGATGAATAGAGATAATGTCGTTCGAGTTTTCGGCAATCAGCCTGAACATCTCTTCACTTCTCCTCAGTGCCTCGCGCGATGTTTCAATTTCGGTTACATCACGCCCTACAAACTGGTATTCCTCAGGCTGATCATCCTTGTTATTAATTGCCCTGATTGTCCAATGAACTACAAATGCACTTCCATCCTGTTGAAAAACACGCTGTTCGTAATTTACGAAATGCTTTGGCGGCTTAATGTGTTTAAGCAGTTTCCTGATCTTTATGAAGTCTTTTTCGGGAAATACCCCAGCCAGTATATGGCTATTGTGGGATTCGGTTGGTATGCCAAAGAACTTTGAAAATGCCCTGTTTACAAAAGTAATGGACCCATCAGGGGTTATCCGGCAGATCAATTCCGACTGGTCCTCGATGATGGCTTTGAAATAGCGTTGGTTGTTAAACAGTTTTTCGCTGAAATCCTTTTCATCCGATACATCGGCCATAACCCCGGTAACTTTCTCCGATCCAGGGTTATATCCCTTGAGATAATAGCCTGATTTTTTTATCCATCGGGTTAGTCCTTCAACAAGAATCCTGAACTCGAGATCGAACCAGCCAACCTGCATCGTAATGCGCGACCACATTTCCTTGACCCTGTCAACATCATCGGGGTGAATTTTTGAAGTCCATTGTTCTGGCTTCTCAACGCCCTTTTCCATCCCAAAGATTTCGTAGCATTTATCGCTCCAATGAAACTTGCCGCTTTGTATCTCCCATTCCCAGATACCTGCATTGAGCGCTTTCAGGATCATTTCAAAACGGTTTTCACTTTTTAAAATCCCACTCTCAGGGCTATACTGATTTCTGTTTTCGATCGAAGATTGGTTTTCCTTTTCTTCAAATTCTCCTGACAATGCCTTAAAAAAAGAGTCGATGTCAGAATTCTGAAAATCGAATTGGTCGAACCGGTCATCACCTGAACTGATTTCACTGATCAGCCCGATGATTCCGTTTATCCTGCCCTGCCCATCGATTAAGGGCGATTTGATCACCCGCACAAGGCCGTATTTGATTTCAGGGCCTGTAAGGTTGGTTTCATATACCACACGGCTGCCGGTTTGTATTAGTTGACTGTCGGCCGATAGATGAATTTTTGCTGATTCCGGATCAAAAAGGTGGGTGATGTGGTTGCCAATGATCTGATCTGCCGGAAAACCGAGCATATTGCAAAAATGACGGTTACATGCCAGATACACTCCGTTCAGGTCTTTCACAAAGAGCGGGAAAGGCAGTGATTCAATAAACTGCTCCGGAATATTCAATTTGTCGGGCTGCAAGGCAGTATATCCTGGCAACACTGCCTGGTTGTAAATAAGATCATCGGACGATCGTTGCCCGGATTCATTTACCGTATTATCTTCAGACGATGTGCGCTCAACAGAAACATCCATAATAATTTGATAACAATTCCGGATAAAGGGTTCCGGAGTGATGTGTAATGTTTTTAATTCATATACCCTGATCTTCTGATCGAAGCCAGCAACAGCTTAAGCTAAGTAACTTCAGGCCTGTCGTGATTATTGCGTATCATCATTTCCAAAAGATAATAAATAAGTTGAATAATTTAGACCTGTGCCAAATCCAACGCGAAGCCTGTTATCCAACCAGTATTTGTAGGAAAGGGTATTTTAAAAAAGAGCGCTATCACTGCAATGCTGTCAAAAAGTCCAAATAATGCAGGAAGGTTCCTGGTTTCAGGAATTAAAGATACTGCTTTATTCGCAATAGTGATCAGCAATAAATGATTTTGTGATTATTTAATTGTTTCCGGTATCTGTGATATTCTGATATCATGACAGTTCATTTTTACTAACCAGTAATTTATCAACCCTGCTGTTGTCCATATCGATTATCTCGAACTTATAATCTTTATAGACAAAAATGTCAGTTTCAACAGGGATCTTGCCCAATATATGCATGGCTAATCCGCCAAGAGTTGTAAATCCTTCATTATCAATGTCATCATAAGAATAGATGCCCATTTTATCCATAAAGTCATCGATGTTCATCGATCCATCAACCAGCATGGTGCCATCATTTCTGACAACAAGGTCAAATTCGGCTTCTTCATTTTCTTCGGGCAATTCACCGAGTATGGCTTCTGTAAGATCATGCAGTGTTATAATACCTTCCAAGGCTCCATATTCGCTGACCACTACACCAAAATTGGTTTTTTTTTGCCTGAAAAGTTCAAGCAGACGGGCAGCCGACATGCTTTCCGGGATAAAAAGTGCAGGGGTAGCAATTTTCTGAAGATCGAACTCACTGTTTAATGTAACCAGGGCAATCAGATCTTTTACGGCGACGACTCCGGTTACATTTTCGATATTCCTGTTACAAAGCAGGTAGCGGCTAAAGCGTTCTTCAGAAATAAGGCTGAGTGCATCTTCTTTTGAATAGCCTGTTAGCATATAAGCCACATCTTTCCTATGCGTCATAAGCTCGTTGGCCTTTTTATCAGTAAAGCGGAAAACATCTTTAATCATACGGGTTTCCTGCTCATCAATTACGCCCTGATCTGATCCTTGTTTCAAAAGGAACTTGAGTTCGTCTTCGGTTATGGTTCTCTCCGTTGCTGCATTCAACCCCATAAGCTTTTTTACCAACACGGTTGAAACAGTGAGCAGCCATACGAATGGGAATGCCAGTTTTGCCAGGAAAACGATAAACGGTGTCAGAAAAAGTGCAATCTTTTCAGGATTGGAAAGTGCAAGTGATTTTGGCACCAACTCGCCAATGATCAGCGAGAAATAGGTAATGAGTCCAATAACTAAAACTATAGAAAGGGTACCGGCATAAGGTTGGGTCAATGGATATTTAGCAAGAACAACAGCCATGTCATCGCTCAGGGCGATTCCTCCGAAAGCCCCTGAAACGATGCCGATAAGCGTAATGCCAACCTGTATGGTTGATAGAATTTTTTCTGGCTCCTGAAGTAAATTTAAAATGGTTTTTGCCCGCTTATTACCTTTTTGCGATAATGTTTCAAGCCGGGCTTTGCTCGACGAAACCAGGGCGATTTCGTACATTGCAAAGAGGCCATTGAGCAATAAAAGGAGTGCTATTACCAGAATTTCCATAAACAGCTTATGTAAGGCAAAGATAAATACTTATGATCATCAAAGCCAGAATAGTTGTAAGGCTCTCCAAATTCCTGAGGAATTGAAACAATGCGTAAAGGAAATTCAGTGTAGAAGGAGATATAGTCACAATTGGCAGCAGGAGGTGCGCGTCAGAAGAAAAGACGCACACCAACGCTGGGATGCGGATTTAGTCACAACTGGCAGTGGGAGGTGCGCGTCAGAAGATAAGAGGCGCACTAACGATGGATAATACCCTTACCAATGATCAAAGTTAGCCAGCGTCTTAACTTCTGACGCTGGCTTTCCAAATCCGGATATTAAAATTGAACTGTAATTAATATAGTTTCCGGAAGTTTACCCACGTCTGTTAATAGCCTTGTTTATGCACATTTTTGACTGCTCTTCCGGATGGATCATTCAAATTCTGAAATGAGGCATCCCAGGCCAATGCTTCCTGGGTACTGCAGGCTACCGAAGGCACCGAAGGAACGCATTGAGCAGCGGCATCTGAGGGGAAGTGGTCAGTGAAAACCAAGCGATAGAAATATTCTTCTTTTGACATCGGAGGATTCACCCCAAAGCGGTAACGGGCATTCGCCAGTTGTTCATCGCTTACCTGCGAAGCGGTCAGTTGCTTCAGCGTATCGATCCAGGTGTAGCCAACGCCATCAGAAAACTGTTCCTTTTGTCGCCAGGCTATACTTTCGGGAAGATAATCCTCGAATGCTTTTCGAAGGATCCATTTTTCCATTTTACCATCTTTGGCCATTTTATCCTCAGGATTGAGCCGCATGGCGACATCCATAAACTCCTTGTCGAGGAACGGAACGCGCCCTTCAACACCCCAGGCTGCCAGGGATTTGTTGGCCCTCAGGCAATCATAGAGATGCAGTTTCGATAATTTTCGCACGGTTTCCTCATGAAATGCCCTGGCATTGGGGGCTTTATGGAAATAGAGGTACCCGCCGAAGATTTCATCAGCCCCTTCGCCTGATAGCACCATTTTTATCCCCATTGATTTAATGACCCTGGCCATCAGGTACATAGGTGTGGATGCCCTAATAGTGGTAACATCATAGGTTTCGAGATGGTAAATAACATCGCGTAAGGCATCCAACGCTTCCTGTATAGTAAATTCTATCTCATGGTGCACAGAGCCGATGTGATTCGCGACAACCCTTGAAGCAGCCAGATCGGGTGAACCTTTCAATCCAACGGCAAACGAGTGTAACTGTGGCCACCAGGCTTCCTGCAGGTCATGAGATTCAATCCGGCGGGCCGCATATTTTTTGGCAATGGCAGAAATTATGGATGAATCAAGCCCTCCGGAAAGCAGCACCCCGTAAGGTACATCCGACATCAGTTGCCGGTGGACCGATTCTTCCAGTGCCGTCCGGAGGTCGTGCAGGTTCGTCTTATTGTCTTTAACATTGTCGAAATCAGTCCATTCGCGGTTATACCACTTTCGCATTTCGCCTTCTTTACTGAAAAGATAATGCCCGGGCAAAAACTCCTGAATCCGGTTGCAAACACCTTCAAGGGCCTTGAGTTCGGATGCCACGTAAAAGTTGCCCGATTTGTCCCAGCCCATATACAAAGGGATAATCCCTATATGATCGCGTGCTATGAAGTAACAATCGTTTTCTAAATCATAAAGGGCAAAAGCGAAAATTCCGTTCAGGTCTTCCAGGAAATGGATGCCTTTTTCGCGGTAAAGTGCCAGAATTATCTCGCAATCAGAGTGTGTGAGAAAATCGTATTCAATAGCGAGTGACTTACGTAGTTCCGTATGATTGTATATCTCACCGTTTACCGATAAGATGAGGTTGCCATCACGGCTCTTCAACGGCTGCCCCCCAGATTGTGGGTCCACAATGGATAACCGCTCATGTGCAAGGATGGCTTTTTCACCGCAATATATGCCCGACCAGTCGGGTCCCCGGTGCCTTAGTTTTTTCGACATATCCAATACCTGTAATCTCAAATCCTGAGAGGTTGTTTTTAAATCAAATACACCAACTATTCCGCACATAATTTTTACTTTAAGAACTTTTCTGAAAATATCCTGATTCTATGAACACGCGGAACAAAAAAAAAGTTTTCGGGCAACCTCACAGGACTTGTATTTTCCATGATATCATTTCTTTCAAGGGAAAAAGGTGTTTTATTATTTTGATCGTATAATTCCAAAACTTTTCTAAATTCGGTGGGCATAAAAAATCCTGTGATGAAACGATTTGCTTCAGCCATATTCCTGATAATGATTTTGTTAACGTCATGCCAGATTTCTAAAAACAAGCATCTTATCACTGAAAAGGAATACCGGAAGCTCGTTCATAAACAATTCCTTAACCAAAAGAAACTTGCCAATGGCCGCGATTCGGTATTGTTTGGTGTTTTTAACGGTAAACTGACTATTGCCGAGAAGGAAGGGCTGGAGTTCCTATACGCCTTTATGCCGTTGAGCGATCTGGCCATGAACGATGGAATTTACAATTTGGCGCAAGTTCGATCGGCACTGGAAGCTAAGTCTTTCTTCAAATGGGGGAAGGATATTCCCGAAGCGGAGTTTCTGCATTTTGTATTGCCATATCGCGTAAACAATGAATACACCGATTCTGCGAGGCAGGTTTTTTTCAGCGAGTTGAAAGACCGGATTAAAGATATGACGATGGCCAATGCTGCGCTGGAAGTCAACCACTGGTGTCATGAAAAAGTTGTTTATAAATCTACCGATGAGCGCACTTCCGGCCCGTTGACTTCAGTCAGAACTGCTTTTGGCCGATGTGGCGAAGAGTCAACTTTCACGGTAGCTGCCCTGCGGTCGGTTTGTATCCCCGCAAGGCAGGTGTACACGCCACGCTGGGCGCACACCGACGACAATCATGCCTGGGTTGAGGTTTGGATTGACGGCCAATGGCACTTTATGGGAGCCTGCGAACCTGAGCCTGCGCTCGATATGGCCTGGTTTGCCGAGCCGGTTAAGCGCGCCATGATGACCCACACATTTGTTTTTGGCCGTTACGAAGGTCCGGAAGAAGTCCTGGAGAAAAACGACCTTTTTGCCCGGCTGAATCTGCTTGGAAATTATACAGAAACGAAGACGCTGCCTGTTAAAGTTATCGGATCCAATGGAAAACCGGTTGCCGGTGCCAAAGTCGAATATTCGCTTTATAACTACGCTGAGTTTTATCCGATAGCCACGTTTTATACAGATGCCGGCGGAGTTTGTACTGCCACAACAGGGTATGGCGATTTGCTGATGTGGGCCTCAAAAGACGGGCAATTCAGCTACAAAGTTGCCCCGGGGGCATCTTCTGACACAGTTGTTTTGACGCTTAAGGCAATCGGTTATAATCTTCCGTCTGAAATTCTGACCCTGACCCCACCTGTCAAAAAAGCTTTGCCACCAGCCGATCAATCGAAGTCTGAAGTCAATAACCACCGCCTTCAGCAGGAAGATGCAATCCGGAATGCCTACATAGCCACTTTTATTGATTCGGTTTCTGCAGTAAATCTGGCTACAGAAAAGGGCGTGGACGCCAGGGCATTGTGGGGTTATCTGTTGGGCAGCCGCGGCAACTGGAAGGAAATCACAGATTTTATAAATCAACTTTCATCTGGTGATCTAAAAAACGGTATGGCTTTACTGGCTAATATTTCTGAAAAAGACCTGCACGATATCCGGTCGGCAACGCTGATCGACCATTTAAAAGCTTTGGGTGTTTTTCCTGCTGTTTCTGGAGAAAGCGCCGGTGAAAATTTTGAGCAATATGTGTTAACTCCCCGTATCGGCCGCGAAATGATAACACCCTGGCGCAGCTTTATTCAAAAACGATTTTCATTTGAAGAAGCGACTGATTTCCGCAAATATCCTCTAAAAATCAGGACATGGATTTCCAATAACATCGTTCTTGATACCCTGAACAATTACTATGGAGTGCCCCTCAGCCCGGAAGGGATTTTGCAGTTGGGCAGGGCCGACCGCTACTCGCGCGATTTGCTGTTTGTTGCTATTGCCCGCAGCTTTGGTATTCCGGCAAGGCTGGAGCCTGCCACCCGCCGGCCTCAGTTTATGAATGGTGCAAACTGGAACGACGTGTTTTTTGACAAACATATAATGAAACCAATTCCCCAGGGAGAAGTTATTCTGGAGAATTTGTCGGATGACAAGAGCTTTGTACCCCGCTATTACACCCATTTTACCATTGCCCGGTTCGACCGGGGGCGGTTTGTAACCCTCGATTACGAGTTTGATGAATCGTTGAGTGCTTTTCCATGCAAACTGAGTGTAGATACCGGCTACTACCGCCTGGTTACCGGGAACCGCCTTAGTGATGGTTCGGTGCTTTGCCGGATTTCTTATTTCAGGGTGAGCGCAAAAGAACCGGTTAAGGTTGGTATAAAAATGGCTTCGCAGCGGCAGGAATCTGGCATACTGGGCAAAGCTGATATGATGGCCACATTCACTAACTTATCGACCCGGGGCAAAGCTTCATTGAGCGACTTCGCCAATGATAAGGGCTTTGTTGTTGCCCTTATAGATCCCGGCAGGGAGCCAACCAAACACCTGATGGAAGATGTCAAAGCCGTGAAGACAGCACTCGATGAATGGGGTGGGAAGCTTCTTTTTATAGTGGCAAAGGATAAGCTTAGCCCGGGATTTTCACCTGCTGTTTATAAAGGGCTTCCGTCTGATGTCATTTTCGGTCACGATGCGAAAGGGGAGGTTTCAGCTTCGGTGAGTAAGGTATGCAGCATCAGCAATTCGCCAAATTGGCCTATGGTTGCGGTGGTCAATGGCAAAGGTGAGATTACATGGCATTCGGAAGGGTATAGTATAGGGCTGGGTGATCAACTGGTGAAGCAGATAAAAGGGGCGCTTGATAAATAAAGCAGCTTATTTTTATTCCGGTCTTTTAGCAGTCTTAATTATATAATATCCCAGCAATCCTGCAACGATAGAAGCCATGAGGATACCCATCTTGGCTTCTTCAACGTAAATCCTGTGCTCGAAGGCAAGGTTGGAAATAAAGAGTGACATCGTAAATCCGATCCCGGCAAGGAAACCAGCTCCAAGCAGGTGGCGATGGGTAATGTCCTTTGGTAATTCAGCCCATTTCAGTCGGGTAACAAGTAATGAAAACCCAACCACGCCGGTCACTTTCCCAATCAGAAGGCCGAAAAAAACACCCATCGTGATGCTGCTTGTCAGCATCGTAAGGCTATCGGCTGAAAGAGAGATGCCGGCATTTGACAACGCAAACAATGGCATAATAATAAAGGCGACTAAGGGGTGCATTGAGTGTTCAAGCCTTTGAAGGGGTGTGAGGGCTTTTTTGGAGATATACCGGATCTTCTCGAGAATGTGCAATTGCTCTGTAGTTACTGTCGGGGAATCGTTTGGATGGGCTTCTCTGAACCTGGCTAAAAGTTCGGTGAGTTTCCGGTCATAAACCGCTTCAGAGTACTTCACTCTGGCCGGGATAGTGAATGCTGCCAAAACTGCGGCAATGGTTGCATGAACGCCCGACATAAGAAAGGCCAGCCAGAGGCCCCCGATCCCAACAATTCCATAAAACAGCGTATTACTCACACCTATTCTGTTGGCAATCAATAATACGATCATAAATCCTGCTCCGGTTAACAGGCTGATCATATTAATGTCAGAGGTATAAAAAAAAGCAATCACCAGCACAGCCCCCACGTCATCGGCAATAGCCAGGGCAGTAAGAAATATTTTGAGTGATACAGGAACTTTATCTCCAAGCAAATATAGAATACCCAACGCGAAAGCAATGTCGGTAGCCATGGGAGTTCCCCAACCTCCGGAAACTTCACCGGAAGGGTTGAATATAAGATAAATAAGTGCAGGCATAAGCATACCACCAATTGCAGCAGCTATAGGAAGCATGGCAGCCCTGGGATTGTTCAGCTCACCGCTGATGATCTCGCGCTTCAACTCAAGCCCTACAACAAAGAAAAATACGGCCATCAACCCATCGTTAATCCAGTGGTGAAGGCTTTTGGAGAGCTGCCAGTCCTGAAATCCAATAGAAAAACCAATTTCCCAGAAATGATGGAAATCATCCCTCCACGGTGAGTTTGAAATCAGAATAGCAATCAATGCTGACGAAAACAAAATAATACCACTCATGGTGCTGTTGTTCAGAAAGCGCTTCATCGGATCGATTATCCATTTGTCAACCGGTTCCTTATTGTTAGTGTAAGCCATAATTAATCTTTAAAATGCAATAGACAAATCAATGAAATATTGAACCAGGAATAAACTATAAACCAAAAAGAACAATTTGAAAAGGGAAATAGCTCAATCGATCAGGAAATTGTAAGCAATTCACAGTAAAACACTTTCATGGTTGTGGTGAATTGCAACAATTTCCAAATCGGGGTTTACCTAATTAAAGCGCTTTTTCGCTTTGTTCAAATCGCTCAACTTGGGCATTATACATTGCCAGTGTCTTTATCTTCGTTCTGGCGGTCTTGCTCCAGTTCGTCGGGCCGGGTATGCTTATACTTTGGAACACCCATGCGGTGTGCAATGCTGCTAAGCGCGTGCGAAGCGATGGGCGCAGTAATAAAAATAAACAGAATAACCATGAGGCAAACAGCCCACGCATAAAAATTGCCAAAATACCACGCCACACCGGAAAGCAGGAGTAATAAGCCGAATGCAGGGGCTTTGGTTGCTGCATGCATTCGGGTGTAAACATCCGGAAACCGCAACAGACCTATCGCTGCCAGAAGGGAAAAGAATGATCCGGCGATCAAAAGCAAAGAGATAAATACAATTTTAATCATGATACCTTCTGTTTAAATACATTGCGTAACCCACAGTTCCGATAAACAGCACAAGCACTGAGATGGCCAGGATATCGAGGTAATGAAGAGAATCCGAGTAAACAGCAAATAACGCGGTAAACCCAAGCACCAGCATAGCCATAAGATCAAGTGCTGCAATACGGTCAACAAGGCCGGGACCTATAATAATTCTTATCAGCGTAAGAAGAAATGCAATGACCAGCATGGCCAAACACGAAATCAGTACCCAGGAGGGAAGGTCAATATATGCTGAACTCATTTGAAAACCTCCATGACTTTAGCTATTATACCGTTTTTTATTTCTGCTTCAAAGCGGTCCCGATCATTTACATACATTCCATGCACATAAATAGCTTTTCTATCTGCACTCAGATCCATGCACATGCTTCCCGGTGTCATGGTTATCAGATTGAAAATTATCAGAAGTTGATTATCGGTTTTTTCATCAATGTTTATTCGTACAATTCCTGGCTTAATCTTTATTTTCGGGCTAAGTATATCTCTGGCCAACATAAGGTTGGCTTTAACCATCTCGGAAAAGTAGAAGAAGGAGAAATTCAAAAATGAAAAAAATTTATTTAACAGGTTCATATTGTTTCTGTTAACAGGTTAGGGAATGCGTTTACTTAGCACAGCATTTATATATTCAGTTGGGTTGAGCAACTGGGCTGAAGCACTCATGGCAAAATCAAGAATTGGTTTAACAGCAAAGCCCATAAACAGCGTTATCAGGCCCAAAAATACAACAGGAATAACCATTCCTAAAGGCATTTTGTTTTTGTGATGGGGCTGATTGTCGGCTATTGCCGGTGATTCTTTCCAAAAGGCCTCATTCCAGATTTTGACCATAGAAAACAGAGTAAATAATCCAACCCCCAGCGCTACAAATGAAATGAAATATTTCCCGGCTTCAAACCCTGCTGAAATCAGAATCAGTTTACCGAAGAATCCTGACAAGGGAGGTATGCCAGCCAATCCGAAGGCTGGAATAATAAAGAGTACCGCAAGAAAAGGATAGTTTTTATAAAGCCCGCCGATGGATTTCAGATCATAACTTCCGGTAACCCGGTTTATAAGTCCTGCCACTAAAAATGTGTTGGTTTTGGCAATGATGTTGTGTGCCATGTAAAAAATAGCCCCTGCTATGCCGGCAACAGTAAATATTCCAAGACCCATAATCATATATCCTATCTGGCTTATGATGTGGAAAGACAGAATGCGACGAATATCAAACTGAGAAGCAGCAGTGAGCACCCCCACAACCATGGTAAATCCTCCGATCCACAAAAAAAGTGGATGCCAGAACAACTGATCCTGAACAAAAAAGAGGGTATAAAACCTGATCATGGCATAAACACCAACTTTGGTAAGCAGGCCGGCAAACAATGCTGTTATGGTAATCGGCGGGGTATGATATGAAGCGGGTAACCAGAAAAAGAACGGAAAAACAGCCGCTTTGATGGAAAAAGCAACAAACAGAAGTACGGCAGAGGTATTTATCAGAATGCTGTTACCTCCATCTGCCAGTTTTACGGCCAGATCAGCCATATTCAACGTCCCGGTTTTACCATAAAGCAACCCAATACCTGCCAGAAAAAACATGGAAGAAACAAGATTGAGCGTAACATATTTCACCGCACCGTTAAGCTGCTTCTTCTCTCCCCCCAGGCTAATGAGCACAAACGACGACATAAGCATTACTTCAAACCAAACATACATGTTAAAAACATCACCCGTTACAAATGCTCCGTTTACCCCCATCAATAAAGCATGCATCATGGGGTAAAAGAAAAACGATTGTCGTTGTTTATCAATGGCAGGTATTGAATATATTCCGATGCTGAAGGAAATAATACCAGACAACACCAACATAAAGGAGCTGAAACTGTCGATCACAAGGGTAATTCCAAAAGGGGCCAACCAATTTCCGGTATGCAGCACAAGAATACCTTCTTTTTTTACCAAAACCGCCAGCCATAAGGATAAAATCAGTTGAAATGTACTACCCGCAAACCCAATCCAAGGTTGCAGGGCTCTGCGCCGGAATACTGCAAGCAGAAGTATAATGGTGAATAATGGTAAAAGTATGGGAAGTGCAGGTAATATCATGATGATGTCCCTTCTTTAAGTTCATCAAGATCTTCAGTACCTGTTATTTTGAAAAACCTGTACATGAGCACAAGAAAAAAAGCTGTTATTCCAAAGCCGATAACTATAGCAGTTAAAATCAGGGCTTGTGGAAGAGGGTCAGTAGCATTTTGAAGCACGGTATGTTCAGGTAAATCAGCAAACTGGGGTTTCCCTTTTATCAGGCCGCCTGCAACGAAGAGCAGTAAGTTAGTGGCGTGGCTCAAAGCTATAATACCCAGAATGAGTTTCACAATGCTTCGCCGGAGAATCAGGTAAACCCCAACAGAATAAAGCAATCCGATGACAAAGGCCAGTAAAGTTTCCAAATCTATTCCTCCATTACATTAAAAATTACGGTCAGCATAATTCCCCAAACTGTCAGGTAAACCCCAAAATCAAAGAGCATAGGAGTTCCTATTTTCACCTTACCTGCGAATCCCAAATCTAAAGAAAACCATTCTCCGGTAAAAAAAGGATTCCCTACAAACAATGCGGGCAATGTACTGATCAGAGCTGTGGAAAGCCCTGCAATAATAAGTACCAGTGGGCTAACTTTGAGTTGGCGCTCTGCAGCCTGAACATTGAAGGCCATAGCGTAAAATATAAATCCTGAAGCTGCCAGCAATCCACCAATAAAGCCACCCCCCGGATCGTTGTGCCCGCGGTAGAAAACAATGAGGGAAAACAAGAAAATCAGGGGGAGTAAACGCTTGGCAGCCAGTTGTATCATATAAGAGTTCATGAGGTGCTTCCTTTCTTTGTTTTAAGTTTTAACAAAGCGACTACCCCAAGTGCGGCAACAGCGAGCACGGTAATCTCCCCAAGAGTATCAAGAGCCCTGTAATCAACCAATATTACATTTACAATATTTTCTCCGTTTGCCAGGGGTTTTGCAGTGGCTATGAAGTATTCGGAAATCGTTGGGTGCAGGTTGACCTGAGTAGCCTTTAACACCAGGCCAGTCATGAATCCACCAGTTGTCAGGGCAATGGCAGCATCCCGCAATCGTGAAGCTGTTGATGAGAAATTGGTGAACCTGGGTAAATGGTAAATAAGTAACAGAAATAGTATAAGTACCAGTGTTTCTACCAGCAGCATGGTGATGGCTACATCAACCGCACCGTAAATCAGAAAAACAAGGGTAATTCCGTATCCGGTAACACCGAGAGCAATAATGGCAACCAGCCTTGATGCGGTGATGGCGGCAAGTATCGCAGAAGCTGTAATTATCACAACTATGGCCCAATCGTAAAACTCAGCACCCTGAAAATGCCACCAGTTGATGGCTTCGCGTGTGTAGTATAGCTGATACCAGGCTAAAAGAGATGTGATAATAAAAATAGCCATCAGATAGTAGCGCTGGTAACCACTCTGAATAAATGCAGTTTTCTTTTTTGTTAGTCGGGTGAACAGTTTTAGTCCTTTATTGAAAGAATCGGCAAATCTGAAAGTGATTATTTCGTTGTTAAAGTAAGTAAGTCGTGGATTAACAATACTATACAGACGAAACAGGATTAGGCCAGCAATTACTGTTATCAGGCTCAGAACGAGTACTTCATTAAAACCATGCCAGAGTGCCAGTTTCACATGTGTTATTTCAGGCATTACAGAGGCTATTGCAGGTTTGAGCAACAGATTGGAGACTTGTGACGGGAACAAGCCGATAACGAGACTAATGGCAGCAAGTATCATCGGGCCAATGCTTAAAGCCAGGTCAGGAATTTGAGGTCGGTTGCCCGGAAACCGGAGTTTGCCAAGAAATAGCCTGAAAATAAGTGCCAGGGATATAGCAACCATAATAATGTTAGTAGCAACCCCGGCTACCAGCAAGAAATTTCCCATTTCGGGCAAAGCAAACTTGGCTTCATAGATGAGCTCTTTCCCAATAAAACCTATCATAGGTGGAAGTCCGGCCATACTAAGCAAACTAACAATTGCCGCAACCGAAGTTATGGGC
>JBBQIQ010000040.1:0-26799 GCA_038325075.1 Bacteroidales bacterium
AATTTAACCACCACATTGGTGGCCTGATGCCCGCCATCGCCATAAGTATCTTGCAGCCAGATTTTCCAGTTTCCTTGTAATGATTCCCCTGAAAAATAATTATTAATCAGTGAGTAGTTGCCATCTTCCTGCCCCGAGGCAACCATAATTCGGGTACCGGCAGGTGATTCAATCCAAAGGGACCCTTCTGAGGCATAATTGTCGGTATTCCAGTTATACGATACCAGCAAAGAACCCACCAGTCCGGTTTCCGAAACAGATAAATCAGTCCATCCATTTTCGGTGTAAGTATTATAATCCCATGCTGTTGCTGCCGGACTGTTAGAAGTAGATTTGGAAATAGTATCATAAGTTTCAGTTGAAAGACTGATGTAATAATTTAATCCAAGTTCGCCGGTGTTGCTGAGGTTGAGCGACTGGTTATCTGTAAGGGCCTGCATGGCTGTGAATTCCATCTGTTGCAGGTTTGTTTCTGCCTGTGCAAACAGTTGTTCCCCGACATAAAATTCATGTGGATCGGGTTTTCCGATAAAGGGGTGGTTTTCGCTTTTTCCGCTGGCATCCGCGGCATGAATATAATACTGTACCGTGCTGCCATATCCGGGCGCCGGGATGGTAACCGACCAGTTAGTTCCCATCGTATTCGTCATGTTAACCGCTTCGAAGGGTGTGTAAGGGTTCGGATTTACACGGTAATAAAACAAAGCCGAGTCGGCAAATACTTCTGCCCCGCTGTAGGCTGTTATGTTGGCTGCAAATGCGTAAGAACTGTTTGATGGCTGGTTCCCCAGAAGCGGAATATGCCTGATCCGGAGCATTTCAGGGTCAGCCAATTCGTGGGCCCGGCAATGCAGGGCGTCGGTCGATTCCCATGGTTCGCCCGGAAGGCCAATAATTCCGAAAACCTTGTAACCCGGCATGGCCTGACGATAAACCTCAAGAGCTGGCTCATCGTGCTGAGAACCCATTATGGGGACAAAAACCTTGTCATTGAAAATAAATGAGTTGGTGTATGGTTGGTTCTGGGGGGTATTCACTCTGTAAACCTCAAAAGGACAGTTCCACGGCGTAGTCAGTGATGCAAAATAAGCTGCCGTTGCTTCAATCTCATCGTATTGTGGGTGACTGGTCGGCACAGAACGGATCAGCACCTTATTGGTAGCGAGGTATTTGCCCCAGCAGTCGATGTGATCAATGTAGGTGTTGTTGGGGTCTTCCAGCACATGGTAATCGTTAACACCAAGATAAGCCTGCATCTTCTGGTCAACCTGGGCAGGTGTCTGTCCCGGATTTTCAGTGTAGGCTATCATGGTTGAGGAGGCATTACCATAACTGTCGCTCATATAATTGCCACCGGTATGTATCACATTCATCCCAAACCAGGGGATCCCCATGAAGGCAGCCACCTCTTTGGGAACTTCATCATCGTTTGGCCGTGGACGGTTATAAGGAAAATCTACGATGCCGATTTGTTCGTCGCCATACGCGATAAACATTGGCCCGAAATCGCGGGTCCAGTAACTATCAGACTGGGCGTAGATAAAGGTGCAGTTGTCGAGGTTCACCCCGGCATTGGTATACTGGTTGCGCACAGTATTTTCCTGCGAAAGCCCGGTTACAAGGGTGGTTACGATTGCATCCCTGGCCATTTCGCGGATCACGGTCATCGGTATGCCGAATGGATAAGCAATCAACACGCCCTTTGCCCGTTCAAACTCGCCAAGGCTGGTAATATTACCCGGAGGAGGATCGGTTTGCACAAAGTCGCGCCCGATCAGGTGCCGGTTTTGCGCCTCTTCGGGCGTCATCTGGTGAGTCAGGCGTTTGGCCGGGTAGCGGCCGGGCTCCTGGGCCTGAGCGCTGAAATTGATTGTAAGGATTACGAATAAAGCGGTAAGTCTGAGCAAACTGGTTTTCATATATGGGTGAAATTGGGATGTCCGGACAAAGGTAGAAATTACTCATGACCAGCGAAAACTGTCTTCAATAAATAATTTTAGAAGCTCTCCCAACGAATTGGTCGGGACTCCGCGGAATTTATCCAGAGGAACGAAAGACTACGTATGCCCTCCCGACGCATTGGTCAGGATTCCCCCGCAAAAGAGTGCGGAGCAAGCTGCTTCGCTCCATGAGCCCTGAGCCCTATCCCCCCTGAGCCCTGCGCTCAGAGCCCTATGCCCTGAGCCCTGTGCTCTGCGCCCTATGCCCTGAGCCCTATGCCCTGAGCCCTGCGGTCTGAGCCACTACCTCTTCACCACCTTCACCACCTTCACGAACCGGTCAGTAACCAGTTTAACCAGATAGACACCAGGTTCAAGAGCCGGATCCCATTTCATAGAATGACCTCCTGCATTGGAAAAGCCTTCAAAAATAGAAGAAACCAACCTGCCGTTCAGATCATAAGCAATCAGCGATATTTGTGATGCTTCCGAAAGTGAATAATTCAAAATAGTTTCAGATGCAAACGGGTTTGGAGATGCGGTCAGATTCACTCGTGTGGATGATAACAGCCGGGTATTCACCCCTTCCTCAATCTTCACCTCCAGATAGATTGTCAGCTCATTCAGGAAGTAATCCTTTACCACCATATTTGTGAAATGCTGCCCCAGGCTTAGACCGGCGGTATTGAAATTCAAGGTAATGGTGCCGGGGATGGAACCGAGTAAAAGTCCGCCGGGTACTTCAGCATATACCCATGTTACAGTGTCAGGAATGGTCAGCGTATATGGGTTTTGTTCGGTATTGAGCGAGGTAAGTTGCAGGGTGACTGTAGTAGAGGTGTTGGGTTCCATAACCATGCTAACTTCAGGTGGATCGGCAGATAAAGCTGGTGGGTTTTGTACCATCTGCAGGGCATTCAGTAGGTTGAGCCGGCCGTTGCTGACCGATTTGCCAACCATCGGTGAAATGGTGTCAACCGAAGCAATCAGGTATCGTTTGAATTTTGAGGCAACCAGTTCAGGATTTTCTGCTAATTGCTGAAGGGTGGCCTGGGGGGCTGCCGCGTACATCAGTGCGATGGAACCCGATACCATGGGCGACGACATGGAAGTGCCGGTTTTGTAACCATAAGTATCGCCCTGCCGGGTAGAATAAATATTGGTGCCGGGTGCGGCCAGGTCGATACTGTTCAAGCCCCAGGCTGCCTGGCTGTTCAGCCCATCGGTATTGGTGCTGTTGGTTATCGAAACAATTGATTCATTGGTCATGGCGGTAGGGATATCGCCCTGTATATCCACATCCCACGCACGGTTGGCCGTGGAAGCCACATTCAGGATACCGACAGAACCCAGCGAATCATAAATAGCGCCCCAGAGCGGATAATTGGCCGGGTTGCCCGCGTCGATGCCGAAAGAGGAGTTGGTAACCACCACAAAGGCACCTGCTGCACCATTGGTTTCGTTGTAACGTTTTCGCATTTCAAATACATAATCATACGCAACAACAGCCACGGCTTCATTGCTGCCCGATCCGGCAACGGGCATCAGGTAGGTGTTGAAAGCTACTCCCGTTACCCCAAGACTGTTATTGCCTTTGGCTGTCGCGATGCCGGCTACATGGGTGCCATGGTCGCTCTGTTGCATATTGCCATTGTTCATGTAGGCATTCCAGCCGTTGTAGTCGTCAATATAACCATTCTGGTCGTCATCAATATTGTTGAAAGGTATCTCCAGGCGGTTTTTCCACAGTTTCAGATCGGAGTGGCCGAGGTCAATCCCACCATCTATCATTGCCACCACGATGCTATCACCGTTCAGGGTTTCTCCGCCGGTGGTGATATCCCAGGCGAAGGTTGCTTTGATGTCGGCGCCAGGGGTCCCGCTTTGTTGCCCGGTATTTTTAAGACCCCACTCATTCACAAACGACGGATCGTTGGGAATGATTTCGCGTTCCTGAACCAAATGGTTGAACTGGGCTATGCTGACTGAAGAGTGCTGTCTTAGCTTTTCGAGCAGAATTTCGGCCCCGGAAATAGGTTCATCAAAATTCAGGAGCCAGATGTGCATCCGTTTCGAAAGCTGCTTATCAATCCGGAGACCGGATGATGAGAATTGTTCAAGCAAAGATGGTAGCAACTGATCGCTATCACCAGATTTAAGCTGTACCAGCAGTTGGCCGGGTTCCCTTCCGGTGGCTGTGGTCTGCGAAAAAGACAGTCCTGCCGCAGTAAGCAGCAGGACAAGGGTCATTATTATTTTCATCAATACCGGAATTTAACGGTTAGTCTGTGATTAACAATCCTTAGCAGTGTATGTTCAAAACATAAACAGCCTATCTTATGACCAACCGGGCCGAATACGATCGCTTATCCGATCTGAGTGAAACAATGTAAATTCCCTGCTGTAGGCCGGATACATCAATCTGACGGCTGTTTAAGCCGACAGCCAGTCCTGACAGGGATTCACTCCTCACAAGTGCCCCTGTGCTGTTAAAGATTTTCAACTCAGCTTTATTCGAATCACCGGCCTCGAATGTAAGCATGGTTTTTCCGTTGGACGGATTGGGTGAAATGCTCAGACCTTTATTGCGTTTAGGATTTTGTTTCACATCGTTGTAGATGTTAATGGTATCGTTAAACATCAATATAACATCATAAGTCTCAGTAGCAGTAGTAAATGTTAAAGTATCAACTCCAAAACTTGTAAATGGTTGAAGATTAAGCGAATACATCAGATTAATCACAATTTGAATTTGCTCACCAGCTTCCATTGTGCGTGGCATAGGTTCATTAAACCAGGTCTCCCAATACCATTCACCATCCTGAAGTTGAACACTCCCCTCATATTCAAAGGAAGTCAATACTACATCATGATCAGTTTGATTTATAATCATAAAGTATAATCCTTCATAAGCCTGAACGTCATTATTAAAGACCAGTGTATCCGGTTCAACCAGCAACTCCGATCTTGTCATAAAACTGAGCGTTCTGCTTGCAAACAGACCGTTTGCGGAAAGTGCCCTGAAGGTAACCTGCCACTCGCGGGCGGGTTGTGTCGGGGTGCCGGCAAAGAGTCCGTCGGATGAAAGTGCCATCCCAGCCGGCAGTTGTGGGCATTGGTATAGGAAAGAAGAACCGGGGGTGATGGTGGTTGATCCGGAGATACCGGAAATCAGGTAGTTCTGCCCATCGCCCGCCGAAATGCCTGCGGCCCAGTCGTTGGATGCTGAAATCCCGTTTCCGTAATGGAAAGTGATAGTCCCGTCAGGATAGAGTGTCACTGCAAAGTCATTGTCGAAGGATGGATTGTCAAATTTTGAAATCTTCCAGCGGAAGGTTGCGTGGGTTGCATCGCCTTCGTAAAACATGCCATCGTTGTATTCCGGGTAGATCATCAGATCGGTGCCGTAAGGGGTGATAACTCTGGCCGATTTGATGGCTGCTTCGCTGCGGATGTATTCAAACTGCCCCGTGAAGGCGATGGAACCATCGGTGGTAATCACCAGGTCCTGGTAGGTTTGTCCATAAAAAGGGAATGGAAAACCTATGGTTTGGGTGGCATACCCGTCGTCGTTGTCGGTTGGGATAAGTTGGTTGCTGGTGATGGCCGGAAACGATGCCTGGTTGGTGCTTTCCGTAAAATCCTGAATGACCGACCAGGTATAGGGAGCCTGTGCACTACTTGCCTGAAGCTGGTAATTGTATGGGTTTCCGGGAATCGCAACAGGGAGTTCCTGGGTGGTGATTTCTGTCGGGATAAAGTTGATGGAAGCATCGGTCCATGCCAGGGTGGTGTCGTTGTTCAGCATTGTAACATTCGATAACTGGCTGGGGAATTCGAGGGATTGTTCAAGGTCGTATAGTGAAAGACTGGTTATCTGGCCATTTGATGAACCCTCCGGATCCTGCTCCTCTATTCGTATGAAAAACCTTGATGGCTGACCCGGCTGAATATAGCTCAGCAATGGGGTAATGTCTAAGCCGATTTCGATGGATTTGTCGTTTTCCGAATATCCGCCTTGCATATAATAGTTCCCGCCCTGATTGCTGAACATCGGGAAATCGAGGACATGGGCCGGTTTTGTATCGCTGGTATTGGCAGACACCCCGGCAGAGATTTTAATTTTTTGTCTGGATGTGTGCTTGATGGTGGCTTTCAGGGTAACCTGGGGCTCATAGTCGGCACGGGTGCGGATAACGTGCAACAGGTTGTTCCAGACACCGCCTTCCTGCGTACCAAGGGCAAGGGTGCGGTACATCACATAAGCTTTCCCTGCATCCCCGAAAGAATTGCCCCAACTGTTCACCATAATCAGGCCACCGATTTCCCAGTCGCGCAGGTCAACCTGGCCATCACCGGTGATATCGAGGTTATTGGTGTATTGGCCGTCGTTGTTGACATCGTAACGAATTTCATCATCGTAACCCACGAAGGTCATAGCATGATTTACCTGCTGGCCCCAACGGGTAATTACTTGTTTACCGGCATTTGGCGTACCTGATGGCAGGTAAGCCATGGTGAAAACGTCTGAAACACCGGCACCAAAGTTGGCAAGCCCGCCGGTTGTTGAACCATCAAGCCTGTCGTATAGCCATTGTTTCAGGGTCAGGAGGCCATCTTCAGTTGAAACATCGATCGTGGAAATGTCGAGCATCCGGTTTTGCATGCCCGAAACATAATTCCCATATCCGCTCATCCACCGGCGGTCGCCGCCATACGATGGGCTTCCGCCATAAGTCTGCACATCGGGGCATCCGTTGGCTGCAATAATCTGCCAGCCATCGAAATACCACGAACCCCCACCTTCGCCACCATTCAGGAAGTTCCAGGTATAATGGGTCGGATACTGGGTTTGTGTTGTATTGGCTGCCAATCCCCTGACATAGTCCATTTCATAGGTGAAATTATACCCAATCCCGCTGGCTTGTCCGCAACTGCCGCCATCCTGGTTGAAAACGGGCCTGAACCAGGGGAGTGTTGAATTGTCTAATGATGCCGGTATGTCCCGGCTGCGCTGTGAAGCAGTTATTGCGAGTTTCGGCGTTGCAGCAATCCGCAGGTAGTCATCGGCTGTAAGTTCGCGCAAACCGCCGGCAAACCAGGGCTCCCCGTTGTGGTCAGGATTTACATTGATGATTCCCTGTGCAGATAAACAGGCAGACAAGGTAAGAATTGCAGCCAATGTCAGTATTGTTCTCATGGTATTATTTTGTTTGTTTGTTTTTCATTTTGTCTTCATAAATCCATTCGGCATCAATCCGGATTTGTTCATCAACACTTATTTTGTTGACTTTTGCTTTTTGTTTGATTTCTTCAAACCAATCGGGTGTACCTCTTATGCCCATCTCGTAAATCCGGATCAGGTCGCGTTTTTCGGTGTATTTTTCAGGATTGCTTTTAGAGTCATTATAAAACAAGTATTTAGCCTCCTTGTTTATACGTTGCGGTAAACTGATATTCATTGCCAGCGATTCATCCTTCATCCGTTTAAACTCTTCGTCATAAGTCCTGATTTTGTCGGCAAATACTTCAACAGGATCGCGGTATCCGGGATAAAAAAGGTCGTATAACTGTTCATCGAAACCCCAGGCAAAGGCGTGTAAGAACCGCTCAGTGATCATAATGATGACAATATCCCGTTTCATAATTTCACTCCGGAAGTCGAGATCTGAAGCTACACCTGCCTGTGATCCATTGCTCCGGGTAATGTTTTTGTTATAATACCAGAAATCGCAACTGCCAAAGGTTTCGGTGGGAATGCGGTTGTTGAGCCAGTTAAAATAGAAGCTGTCGCCGATGATCAACACTTCCGGTTTGGATTTCGAAGGTCCCTGTTCAATGCGGATAACCGGATTGGCAGTTTGGGGATGAGGTATTCTGAACAAAAGGTTCATGGCCAGCCCGATATCGTAATCAGGATGACGGGTAGTGTCCAATAGTTCATTCCTGACGATCTTCATGTCCGGGAGGTCGATGCCCCTGAGTTTTTCAAGGTATTTTATGGTTGTATCAGCGGCCAGAATGGCCCCGTAATAGCTCCAGTGTGTCCCGCATTGCGGAAACAACGGATATTCGGTTTTCCCTTTCAAGGCTGTAAAATACCGGTTCAAATCAAGAACGTTTACTCCGTTTGACTTAAGATGTCCGGTCAATGCAGTGTAATTAGAAAGTGTCCTGGCGACATTCCGGTACTTTGCGGGTGCCAGTTCGGGATAAAAACTGCCTTTGCCCGGCTCAAAAATAACCACCAGCGATTTACCAAGCCTCGCAAGGGTGTCCTGAACAACTTTCAACTGCCTGGCTTTTTTCTTCCACACCTCTTCACCAACGAAATACTGCCCGGTGTATTCTTTCAGATAATCTTCTTCAAACAACTCCTGGTTTCTTCCAACAATAACCCCTTCGGCATTGGCCAGATTGAATGCGCTGTAATTAAGCTGGTTATGAACCATGACCAGCGAATTCCTGAAACCTATGTGCTGCTCAAGGCGGTTGTTGTAGTCTTCCTGGAACAATCCGTCAAGCCATGATTGCCACCTAAATTCTCTGAAATCGGGCTTTTGCTGCACCACAAACGCCCCGGTGAGGGTTTTCTCGGACACAAAACTGTACCTGCCCTGTAAACCAGGCAAAACCAACAGCAGGATGATGAAGGTAAACAGTATGTTTTTGATACCGGAACTACTGATGCCGAAAAAGGGTTTCATCAAACATTTTTTAACAAAGGTACAACACCCGGCCATAAAAGACCGGGTATTGCGGGAATTAGTTGGCAGTTCTAATGATTTTTTTAACCAGGAACCCGGAATTAGTTCTGAGAATAACCGTAAACACCCCTGCCTCAAGGCTTGGCAAATCAGGCCTAAGCTGGTAATTTCCTGCTGGCAGGGTGTTAATATCATCTTGCCTGAACAATACCCTGCCGTGCATGTCGGAAATGAGAATCTGCGCGGGCGAAGGCTCAGCAAGCGTATAGCTGATGATCAGTTCATCACGACCGGGGTTGGGATACACTTCCAGTCTGGCTGAAATGGGCTCAGTTTTATCAGCAGAGGTCGGTACAGCAAACACCGGTAAAACGATGTAATCAATCCTTGCGCAGTCCTCTCCGGTTGAAACGCTGTAGTCCTTGATATATTTCCAGGTAAAAAGATGCTCTCCTGCAGGAACAAGAAATTTTGCACGGGTCCAGTCCCACGTACCGGCCCACTTATCCATTTCACCCAGATTGCTGTTAAAATGAAGGTAATCGTAACCAGGTTCAGAGGATACCTGAAACCAGAAAGATATACTGTCGGCAAAGGCAACATTCCAGTTAATGGCAAAGGTTGACAACTGGTTATCTAGAATCAGCCCTGACCTTGCGCACCAGTTACCTTCATGGGCAAAGCCCTCTTCGGGATACCAGGGATTGTCGCCCCCTGTTGTCCAGTCAAAGGATGAAAAATCACCGGTTTCAAAGGTTTCAACAATAAATCCGGTAACCAATGGGATGGTCTTCAGGTAATTGAACTGATGATCGCCGGTAACGGCCAGATTGATCTCTATCAGATGATAAAGCGGCGTTTCAGGTGCCAGGCTGACAGCAAAAACCAACGGCCAGGCTGCGGCAACATTCAGTGTGTCAATATTGCCCGTGTTGGTGATGATGGTAAGATAAGGATCCCACGACGAGATGTTTGCAACAGCGTTGGTCAATTCAACGCCTCCGTCATTTATGAGGTTAATGGATAATAGTGCCGTTTCACCGGCTTCAAGAATGCCATTGTTGCCATCTACAACCAGCAATGAGGCAATTTCAACCTCAGGCCGGTAAGCGGTAAGGCCAAAACTTCTGTTCCAGTTGCCTTCGGCTGAAGTAGCATATAGCACACATGTAGCCACATGTGCATTTGGCACATCTTCTGCGACAGTAAACTGAAATGCGTCAATGATGGTTATGTTTTCGCCGGGTTGAAGCCCGGGAATGCCGGTTTGCGCATTTTCAAGTATAAAGTATGGGTCAAAGGAGCTCAGATTAAAGGTAGTAGCTCCAATAGGGAAACTGTTAAGGTTGGTTATATGCAAAGTTATACTACACGATTCCCCAAAACCTATCACATTATCAGCCCCTGCCATAACTTCGTAATCCATAAGCAACCCATTGGTATTCAGGTAATAAGTTCGGTAGTCTTTCAGATTGTATTTGTCGGTAACGCATACAGTTACCGGAAGATTTTCAAACAATTCACTGGTTTGGCCCGACAGAATCCCATCTGTGCTTAAATTCACGCCCGTATGTTTAGTTGCCGGGATAAATCTGACCAATTGGTCAGTTGCAGGCAGAAAGTCAGGTTCATAGGTCATGATTTCGTAGTTCAGGCCGTCGCCGGCTGAAATTCCGGCATACCGTTCCACGAATGAAGGAAGTATGCAATTGCCATAATTGATCTCTATCTTACCGTCCGGGTAGAGTCTTGCAGTTGCACTGAAAGAGGTACCCGATGCGCCGGTTACACTCAACTGCCACCGGAAGGTAACAAAATCAGGCGATTCTTCGTACCAGATTCCTTCACTGGCACCACTGACAACAAACGGATTCGACATGGCCGGGGCAATCATGGGTGTTTGGATAAAATAGGTCAGCCCCTCAACATAATAAGGCCACGGAAGCAGCGAGTTTTCGAACATCAGATAACCGTCCACAGTGGAATAAACCTCTGTAAAAGTTTCGCCGAAATAAGGAAATGCAAAGGGTAATTCAACCAAGGCTTTCCCATTCGAGTTTGACGATGGCTGCAGTTTGAGTGCACTGATCTGTGGCATCACAGAAATGGAATCAAAGCGCGCATAATCTTCAACAAAATGCCAGCGGTAGGGCGAAGTGCCGCCCGATGCCTGCAGTGGTACCGAAAAGCTACTGTATAGCTGAACAGGCATGATGGTGTCGGTTGTGATCAGGGTCGGATTGTAATTAATTGTGGCATTCACCCCGACCATGGTAATGTTGTTGTTGACTAACGGCAGTTCATTTGCCGGACTGTTAATAATATTTGTCCCATTCGTATAATCAATGATTGCGAAACTTCCAATTGAGCCGGCGTTAGCTCCGGATGGATCATTTTCCTGCACCATCAGAAAGTATTTTGCTTCTTGTCCGGGCGTTACATATTGAAGCAGGAGGTTAAGGTCGAGGCCAAGTTCAATAGTCTGAGGCCCCGAAGTTCCCTGCATGGGGTTGCAGCCGCCCTGGAAATCGTAGATGGGAAAGTGCAGTATATGCTCAGGCTCAGTCGCATTGGGGTCGGAAGAAACCCCGGCCATCACCCTGATACGGTCGCGGCATGGATACGTAAGGGTTACCTTTGCCGCCAACTGTGGTTCGTGGTTGTCGCGTGCATCAACCACCACCACGGTGTTGTTCCAGATGCCGCCCTGCTGAAACTGGTCGGCAACCGATTTGTACATCATATAGGAAAATCCCTGATCGCCCCACCCACTGATCGAGCCGTAGGTATTGGCCATTTTAAAACCGCCGATTTCCCAGTCTTTCATATCAACCAATCCGTCGGAATTGATGTCAATATTGTTGGTGTATTGTCCGTCGCCATTGTAGTCCCACCGGATGGAGTCGTTGTATCCGACAATCGACATAGCATGGTTGGCCGAGTTGCCCCAGGCATAAATAACATGTTTGCCTGCTTCGGGGGTTCCGGCTGGTAATACTGCAGGTGGATGGGTAAATTCAGCGTAAAAGCAGCCCAATCCACCAGCGGTTGAGCCATTGCCATGGTCGTAAATCCAGTTTTTAAGGGTCTGAAGGCCTACCGGGGTATTCATCCTGATTGAATAAATATCGGTAACCCGGTTATGCATGGCATTGTAATACAAATTATAACCGTTCATCCACCGGCTGGCACCGCCGGCTGCCATACCACCATAATCAGCCACTGTGGGACAGCCGGCCTGTTTAAGGATTTCGAAGGTTTCGAAGAAGCTAACTCCCTGATCGCTTCCCCCATTGATAAAGTTATAGGCGAAATGCGTGGTATATTGATTCTGGGGCAAATTGCCGGGTACATTTCTCAGGTAGTTCATTTCGTATGTAAAAACAACCCCGATGCTGCTTGCCTGCCCGCATTCGAGCCCCACCTGCGCAACCAATGGTCTGAACCAGGGATTTGCCGAATTGTCAATGGCATTTGGAAGCGCCCGCCTCAGGGCTTCTTCCGGAAGTTTAAGTGGTGGAAGTTGCGAAAGTTTCAATGAGTCATAACTGCTCATTGGCACCAGTTCGGGGTAGCCGGACTGATTTATAGGTTTTTGACTGTAAGTAACTTTAAGTGATACAGTGCAGATAAGCCCTGTTGCAAGAAGGGTAAAAAACAGTTTTTTCATAAGCAGATGAGGTTATTTAATACCGGACTGTGAAAATAAGAAATACTTTAATATGATAAGGTTATCCGGTTAGAAATATATCAGCGGTTTGCTTCACAAGTAATTCAGATTGAAGACAATTTTTATTAAAATGGCTCTGCCAGGGCTTGCTGGAATAGTGGAATGTAGGAAGGATGGTAAGATGGAATTAGTTGATTAGCAAATTAGCTGATTAGTTGATTAGAAAATTGGAGAAAAGGAGAATGGGGGATAGGGAGAAAGGGAGAATGGGGGAAAGAGAGTGTGGGAGATCAGTAAGGAAAAGAAGGAATGATGCGGAGCGAAGCGAAGTCCCGCCAAATGCGGGGGAATGATGAGATATTGGAATGATGGAATTAGCTGATTAGTTGATTAGCAAATTGGAGAAAGGGAGAATGGTGAAAGGGAGAGTGGGAGATCAGCAAGGAAAAGAAGGAATGATGGAATGATGGGATATTGGAATGATGGAATTAGGTGATTAGTTGATTAGCAAATTGGAATATTGGAATGAATGGGAGTACGGGAGAATGGAGGAAAGAGAGAGTGAGAGAATGAGAGATCAGGGAAGAGAAGAATGGTGGAATGGTGGTTCAGGGATTACTGCAAGAAAAATTCAAATGTATCATGCTTTCATGTCTTTTTGTCTAATCAAAAGGTTCTTTGGGCAATACCTTTAAATTTTTGATATAGCGCTTATTGTTATATGGTTTGCCAAATTTCAAAACATCAAATAGCTCAAAGGCTATACATTGTCCGATCAATTGTCTGGTCTGCAAATCATTAAATCCTTGACTTCTTAATCTATTGTATGTCAATTTAGTTTCAGGGGGATCATTATGCCTGAGTTGATTTTTTAGTATCTCAAAAATCTGTTCTCTCAATTTCTCATTTGTTTCCATAGTTACAATGTTTCGTTAGTTCCTTGCTGGTGGTGATTCTGTTGCTTTCGCTCCGATCGATTACCGATACAAATTCCTATGATCAATAAATCAGTAGGGACACGACATGTCGTATCCCTACTGATTTATTGATCATAGCTAAATTCAGAATCATCCAATGACAATTTTCCTTGTATAGATTTTATCGTTATTGATTAGCTGAACCGAATAAATTCCGGCTGGCAAATCACCGGTATTGATTCTCATATTTTGCGAATCAATTTCTCCGGATTTTATGATTTTCCCTGTATTGTTGAAAATTATAAACGTATAGGGCGTTGCCTGATTTAGCCCGCTCATTTTCAGAAATACCTCATCGCGTGCCGGATTGGGGTAAATGGAGAAATCGCTTCCGGTTTCAGGCTTGTTGATCCCGATATTTATTTCTGTATTTTCAAAAAACTGCAGATTGCCATAGTTCTCCCCGATAAACAAGTCGGCGTCACCATCATTGTCTATGTCGGCAAATGCAGGGAATGAATAATACTCAACCGGTACAAGCCCAAATGGATTTGTTATGGGTGCTGCAAAGATGGGGGATGAAGCTGTGCCAATGTTTTTAAAATAGCGGATATTCCCATAATACTCACCTTCAAAAAGGTCAAAGTCCCCGTCATGGTCAAGGTCGGCAAAAGATGGTATACCCAGCAAGTAAGCCTGTGTTATCCCAAATGGATTCTGTTGCGGCAAAGCAAAATTGGGAAGGCTAACGGATCCGGTATTTTCATAGAATTTCATATTGCCATAATATTCTCCGACAAACAGGTCTAAATCTCCGTCATTGTCAATATCTACCAATGATGGTATGGCAAATTGTGCCGCTGATGTTAATCCGAATGGATTCTGCCGGGCAGGGGAAAATGCAGGGTTAAAAGCGGAACCGGTATTCTCCTGAAACCAGATTATCCCATCGTATCCACCTGAGAAAACATCAATGTCCCCGTCGTTATCTATATCGGCAACGGCCAGAAAGGAAAGTTCCCCGTTTTGTGTAAGTCCGAAAGCATTGGTTTGGCCTGCCGCAAATTGAGGCAGTGAAATGGTTCCGGTATTTTCATAATAATGAACATTCCCTTCATAAGAACCGGTAAGCAGATCAAGGTCGTTATCATTATCAAAATCAGCAAATGCAGGAGACACAAAATTCGTTTCAGGTGGGTTAAATCCGAAAGGATTCTGTATCGGAGGATCAAAAGTCTGTGATTTTGAAACCATCGGGAACGCGATAAACAGCGCCGCCGCAGCAAGGATTTTTCCGAGTTCTGCCGAAGAGAAAAACCGGCATAGTTTACTGTATAAGGAATTCAGTTTCCTGATCAGGTAAGCCCTGGAGCTAACAGAAAGATTTTCCCATTCTTTACTTTCCAGTAAATGGTTAACCCGTTCAGCAAGATTTCTGAATTTCCTTTTTTCTCTTTCAAATGGATTTCTGTTCATGATGATTTAGTTTATTCTTCTGTTGAAGTTATTATTGAAATACCGGTTATAGACTATAGCGAAACCTGATTTGGTGTACTATGATGTTACGGTATCTGTTTTAACCATGCTTCGGCGCCATTACATTTTCATGCATCTAAACGCCAAAATTCACCAACTTATTTTGCAGTTTCCCGTAAAGAATTAAATTTAACCAATGACTCTATGAAATGGATTCCGGTTCCGCCCAAAAAGTGCTTCCCGGAATGGATAACCCTGTTTTATACGCTGGTTGAATGGTGTTGAAGATATTCGGTCTGATTTTGTCAGGCATGATCTGAACATCATATATCTCATCCACTGAGGAGTGATACTTGATTTCTCCGACAAAACTTCCCGTAGGGAGGTGAACAATCGCGATTCCGGCATAATTCGACTTCTCCGCAATTTTCAATTTGGCAAAAGTTGAAGAATTCTGACGTAGCCTGGATAGTCCGACAAAGAGAAATTCCTTATAATAAGCCATTCCCCTGACGAAGCCGTCTAAACGGGTTACTGTTACATAAGTGCCTGATTCTGGGTCAATTTTGATGATTTCTCCGGTTGCCGATAACAAAACATACAATCCGCCTTCAATGAGTCTTGGTGAATGAGGCATAGCAAGATTTTCGGCTATAATTTCGTTTGTTTCAACATCCATCAGCACGCCATCGGTGGTAACGCCTTCGCGCCAACTCTGAAAACTATCACCCTGATTGAAGGCTGTGGCATATTTTGGTTTGTTGTTCAGCATAACCATCCCGTTCAAATGGCATTTATCTTCTGATTTTAAGCCTTTTATAAAAGGAGGAGTCCAGTAAGGCGTAAAGTTATGGTTATCATCTATTGAAATAAGGCATGAAAACAGGGTGTTTACCGCATAGAGCCCCTTTTCACCCCAACTCAGGTCGTGAATATCCAAAGCACCAACATGATAGGTAGTACGTGGCATATAGAGCGCGTCGTAGGTGTCCTGTTTTTTGGGGTAGCTTTTGGCGAGCTCCGGAGAATTCGCAAAAATGATCACTTCATCCCTGCAGGCAAGGGCTAATTTGTCAGAATCCGGATGAAAAGCCAGTCCCATAGGTTTATTGAATGTCCGTGGCAACTGTATCAGGTGTTCTTCGTTTTTTGGGGACAGAAAAATAACTTTACCTGCCTGGTAAGTAGAAACTGCAATACTGCAATTCAGTTTCATCAACAGCTCAGGTACATTGGGAGTGTAGCTGCAACTAAACGGTGAAAGCTCTTTCTCGGCGGTAGATTCTAATTTCATATCTGGAAATTCATTTTATCTTCGGATGATAAAGATAGGGCTTATCTGCATTTACCTGTAAAATGCTATAAAAAAACACCGTTTTCCGGTTAAATTATGAGATTCTTCGCTAACGCTCAGAAAGACTTTGAATTTTCATGGTTTTTAAGGGAAGGGGGTCTTGTAGCGGCTTGGCAGCGGCCAAGCCGCTACAAGGCCCCCTTCGTAATAAACGAATGTATTGTCATTCTGAACGTAACGTAGTGAAGTGAAGAATCGACCAAAGAGCCTGTCCCGAACTCTTTTTCGGGAGAGCTCACTGAAGGTAATCTCATAATTCATTTCAAAAGTTTACCGGACAATAGTGACAAAAGAAAGCCTGCTTACGAGGCAGGCTTTCTTCAATCAGAATGTTAAAAGATTATTTAATCACAAGCTTCTGAATGGCAATGCCATTTGATGTTTCAACTTTCAGGAAATAAACGCCACCAACTATGCTGAGTCTGATGTTTTCCCTCTGTGAATTCCGGGTAATGTTCAGGCTATTGGCAAACAATACTTCACCGGCTGAATTGACAATGCTGACGTTGGCTTTTCCAAACGGGGCATTGGTGATTTCCAGGGTAAATTCACCCTTGTTGGGGTTCGGGAAGATGCTGATACCGGTTGTGGTATTGTTTTCATCAATACCGGCACAGGCATCAACTGTTACCATGATGGAGGCTTCTCCCTCGCATCCGTTTTCATCGGTTACCGTCAGAGCATACGATGTTGAATTAATGCCCTGTTCTGCGGCATTGATCAGTATGCTGTTGGTCGTATTTCCATTCGACCAGTTGTAAGCCGCATATTCTCCGTCGATCGAAACATTCAGCAGATGGGTGATACAGATGGTGGTATCGTTGCCCAGGGTTATAACCGGTGAATTGATGGTTACATTGTATTCAGCACCAGTGGCACAGGTTGTAGCAGTGGTGGTCTGCATCAGCGACAGCATTCCCTGTCCGTTGCTACCCCAGTTAACACTGATCTCGTGTGTTCCGGCACCTGAAATTATTTCTCCTCCGGTAACCATCCACACGTAGGCATCACCTTCGGCCTGTGGTGCAGTGTAAATAACCTGCTGGCTGTTTGCACATACAAGTGCATTGCCATCGATAACCGGGGCCGGAAGCGCGTTAACCGAAACGGCATATTCAGCACTCTGTGAACACCCGAATTCGTTGGTCTCCGTAAGGGTCATCATACCTTCACCGGCTACATCCCAGGTTACGGTTGCTGTTGCTGAATTCAGTCCATTGGTAATGGTTCCGCCGGTAATATCCCAAATGTAGGTATTCCCTGTTGTGGAAGCAGTGTAATCAATTCCGGACTGGTTCACACAAATCTGATCATTCCCGGTGATTGCTGGTTCAGGCAATGGCCTGATTGTAAGGGCTAAGCTTGATTCGGCCGGTGAGCAGTCATCGTTCCAGGCATGAAGTGTAAGCGTTACATTTCCTGCTGCGATGTCTTCTGCACCTGGTGTGTACCTTGGATTAACCGAAGTCGGGTCATCAAACACGCCTGTTCCTGAGGTACTCCATTCTATTGCTGTGTAGTTGGCAGCAGTGGCACTGGTGGCTGAATAGTTTTCACCGTCACAGATTTCAGTTGCATTTCCTGAAAATACGATCGGTGCAGCGGTCAGCGAAAGGGTCATGAAAGAGGTTGAGTCGTTGGCAGCCGGGTTTGAAGCGGTCAGCGAAAGAATGACTGCACCCAATGTAATATCTTCAGCACTTGGGGTATAAACAGGATCCAGAATAGTAACATCGTTAAAAGAGCCTGTCCCACTGGTTACCCATAACAAGCTGGTATAATTGACGGCCTGTCCGGCAAGCTGATGGGTGGTTCCTTCACAAATGGTAGCGTTTTCACCTGCAGTAGCAGCAGTAACCATCTGGAGAACGTCAACCCAGCCTTCGTAGCGGTTACTGTTGGTGCGGGTGATGGTAACTTTAATCCGGGTACCAGCAGTCTGTGCGGGAATTGTCAGATCAATGGTTGTAATAAAACCTGTTGTACCAGTGCCAAGAATTTCGCCATTAACAGAGAGACAAACCAATGAATTGGGTGATGCAGTGATGGTGAACAGGGTTTCACCCACATAAATAGTGTTGTTGTAAGTGGCTGCAATGGTTTGTGGCACTTCGGTGCAAATCTTCAGGAAGGCATCACCATGCATGTGGAACAGGTTGTATGTTACTTCTTTATTGCTTGTGTTGTAGGGCCAGTTCGATTGCTGCAGGAAATATTTCCCGGCAGCGTTGCCAAATGCCGGGAGTACCCCCCTTGAAGCCGGTGTTGTTCCGTATTGCGGCATAAAATTGGGCCATAAATTGTCCATTAAACCCCATACATAGGTGTCGTTTACAAAGGAGTAAGAGGTCTCAGATGGAGCGATAAGACCAAGTGCTCCGGCCGGTTGGTTGTTGTAGGTATGACGGTAGAATTTTTCTGCAAAGCACTCACTGGACCAGTTATATTTTCCTGTGAGGCAATTAATGGTAAGAATAAATGAAACGTCGGGGTTGGTCAGGGCGTTGATATTGCTGTTGGTGTAGGATGGTTCGCCCCAACCGGTTTCCATCCCGTGGTCACGGTGCATCAGCATAAAAGATCCTGCATTCAGTGCATTGTTGATCATGGTGGCGGTTCCACCTGCCCATCCACCCAATGTGCTGGGTTGGGCCGGAATATATCCCAGTCCGTTTGGTCCAAACACCCCTACTACAGTTGGAGTATTGGTGGCAGTTGACCATGTATTTCCAGGAGTACCCTGGTAGATTTCGTTGATGCGTACCGGGGTCTTGCCAAGCACATTCTTCCAGAAGCCGCCGACAGTTTCTGAACAGATCTGAAACCAGCGCTCCGTTTGCCATCCAAGGGCGGTAACGGGGTTGGCATAATAGGAAGGGCTGGTTGGAGGATTCCTTTCATATTTGAGGAAGCGACCTACCATCGTTTGAAGCTGGGCAGCATTTTGCGCTACAATGCGGGCGAAAATGATGTCGGGCATATCGTCGTTGTTCACATCGGCGAGGATATTGTCCGACACACAGTAGTTATCCCAGATTGGTGAGGTGATGGAGTTGTTATTTGCCGAAGATTGGCCGTAGTCGCCCAGCAGAAGAATGGCTGTCGGTGGAACATCCCAGGTGGCGTATATATTGTTAACATAAGTCTCTAGCATGGCTGCTGTAACGTTGATGCCAATATCAGACAATTTTACAATGCCGGTATGTATGCCTTCTTCATTCCTGAAAAGGGCGATGGAGTCGGCCCATTGCTTAAACATAGGATCGTTGGGAACGATGATAAGGTATTCATAACCTACAGCCCTGCCACTCTCAGTCGCACGGGCATCGTAATCAATGGTGGAAAGTGAACTGAAGTTTAGCATTGCATCTTCAAGGATGGGATCCCACCAACGACTGCGCAGGCGGTTTTCACCAAATTCCCGGCTTCCGCCTTCGAAAGTGATGCTGATTTCCATATCTCTGTAAACAACCAGTTCTTTTGTTACCGGATTATACTGATAGGGTAAAATAGTCAGCAAACAGGCATCTACACCCCTGAGTTCGGTAAAATTCTCAAGCAATGCCGGCTGACCCGGGAAAAAAGCGTTTGTATTGAAAACTGAAGTATTTTTTGAATAGACCAGGGGGCCGTTGTCGGTATCAAGAGGAATAACCGGTGCGGGTGCAAGGTCAATATTGGTATAACGCTCTGTCCGCATACTAACGATCTGCAAAACCGGCGTGGCGCCATTTGGAATGGCAATGTACCTGCTATAGCCCGGAACATCCGGCATACCGGCCTCTGCCGGCAGAAATGATTCAGAGAATTCAATTCCGGTCATCATCTGTCCGTTGACATCGCGATCGGTAAAGCTGAAATGCTGAATGGAGAAATTAAGATTTACGCCTTCGGTGGTGGCACGGGTCATACTCAAGCCCTGTTTGCCCCAACTGTCGTTGTAGTTTTTTTGCTCAGCAGCATAAGTATTGCTAAGTGCGAAAGTCAGCACAATAACTACTACCAGTTTGCCAAAGCGGCAGCAGGTCGAAAATAAACCTGGTAATGTTTTTTTCATGGTTTTGTTTGTTGGTGTGAAATTGAAAAGTATTCATAATCAGCAAAATAATTCATTGAAAATGAAGGAACTCATAAGACCCACAAAAATAAATAAAATTAAACATGGCTGACAAAATGTGGGATTTTTAGTTTTATTTATAGTGATTATAAATAAAAAGGGGCTACTTAACGCAGCCCCTTTAAAAATACCGATGACAGGAATCTTATTTCCTGATAATCAGTTTGGTAGAATAACTACCGGAAGCATCCGTGAGTTTAAGCATATACAACCCATCTGACAAATTACCGGCATTGATCCGGGTTTGTTTGCCAGGCCTTACTTCGACCCCATTCAGTGAATAAATGGTTTTATTGCCGGCATCATAGATTTCGAGACTGAAGGTTCCGGAAATCTTTTTGGAAGCAATCACACTGAAATTACCGTCAGATGGATTGGGATACAGGCTCACAGCCTGATTGCCTGCTTCATCAATACCGATGCATTCGTTAAAGGTGAGATTGGTTGATGCTTCTGTTGTACAACCATTAACTCCGGTTGCTGTAACGGTCCAGGTATGCAAACCCATGCCGGTACCTGTAGTGTCAACCGAAATGCTTTGGGTGATAAACCCACCCGGCATCCACAGGAAATCAAGCGTTTCTGTTGTGTTGGCTTTCAGCACAACAATATGGTTGGCACAGGCTGAGGTATCGGAAACCAGTTGGATTTGCGGTGTTGGCATTGCAGTAATGGTATATTCACTAGTTCCGGCCGACGGACAGTTGGTAACATCGGTTACGGTAACAACCTGGTAAACTGAATTTGCCGTCGGGCTGACCTCGAAGTTAAACGGGGATTCAGTGGCAACAAGCGATCCTACACCATTGTTTATTTCAAGGTTCCATGGAGCTGTACCGGTAAGCTCAACGCCGATCGTTGTGGCAGAGCCACTACAGATTTCAGCATTTCCGCTTAATGTGGCTGTCGGAGCCTGGATAAACATAATGGTCATCATATCCGTTGCATCCGAACAGGGTGCATTTGAATAGGATACAAGTGTTAATTCAACCGACGCATTCAGAATATCAGTTGCTGAAGGGGTGTAAATTGCTGTGAGTGAGGTGGAGTTGTCAAATGTTCCGGTACCGGAAGTGTTCCATAATACGCCGGTATTACCTGTGCTTCCGCCAATGAGGCTGATTCCTTCGGTATTGCTGCAGACGGTCATATCAACGCCGGCTGATGCTGTCGCCGGAGCAACGATGGAAAGGGACATCTGATCGGTCATTAACTGCGATTCAGGCCCGGTAACGGTTAAGGTCAGCACTGCAGAGCCGGTAGTAAGGTCGTTCGCACCCGGGGTATAAAATGTGGTCAGCAATGCCGGGTCTTCAAAAATTCCGTCACCTGAAGTAGTCCAATTGGTAGAGGCATAATTGGTTGCAGTTCCGCTAACCAGAACAGCCGATCCTTCGCAGGAAGCTGCATCTGGTCCGGCGTAGGACGTTGTCTGAAGAGGCGCAGGGAATACAACGAAATCAACCCAGGCTGCATCGGCACCTGAACTTACAGATACGTCTTTGCTGTATTCCCACCTGAAGGTTTGCTCACCTGGATAGACCGGGAATACGATCCTGGTCCAGTCAACTTCACCTGCCCATTGGCCAAGCAAGGAGTTGCCGATGTAAAATTTCAGGTAATCATAACTTGCTTCCGATGAAACTTTTACGTAAAACGAGATGGAATCGGAGTTCATTACATTGTAGGTAACAAACATTTCACTGCTTTCGTAATCATTGATATCGCCCGATTTGGAGCTGTTCTCCCCTTCAAAAACCTCGTCGGTTGCTATACTCCATGGCGCAGTTCCTGAAAATGCCCAATCAAAGCTTCCAAACCCGCCTGTTTCCCAGTCTTCCAGAATCAGGCCAACAGGAATATTGTATGTTTTATTGGTCATCAGCATACCTGCTACAACAGAATAATTAAATGCTGCCGAATGTCCAACCGGAGTTTCAGGAGCCACCTGTATCTCAAATTGTGCACTGACTGCATTGGCCTGGCCTGGCTGAATATCGCCAAGCACAACATTCTGGTTTGTTATGGTAATAAACTGGCTTGGGCTTGTAAGCTGGGCTATGGCAGCCAGCGCACTGTAATCGCCAGGGTTAAAAGTAGTGATATTCAGAATAGCGGTTTCACCCGGATCAAGACGGCCATTGCCGTTTCCTGCGGCATCGTTGATGCTGATACTGCCGGCTTGCAAACCTGGTGCATGGGCTTCAATCAAAAAGTTGCTCACGAAGGTGCTGTCCACGGCATCGGTAGCGGTTAGGGTAAATACGATAGATAACCCGTCGGGAATAGCCGGATCAACTTCAAGTGCAAATGCCGATGCAATTGTTTTAATCTCTCCTACTGTGAAATCACCGAATTGCGCAGTGTTACCGGTGATGGTTACATAGGGTGATTCGCTGGAAAGTACCACTTCCACGGCAGTGGCAGGCTGATCACCGATATTTTCCATGGTAATGTCCAATGCAGGACTTTCACCGTAATCAAGCAGGCCGTTGTTGTTGCCGGTTGCATCGTTTACCAGGTGATTGTTGTGAATGATCCAGGGTTGGTTTGGCGGAGGTCCTGCCTGAAAAGGCGAAACATAAGTCATGGCTGTTCCTGACCTGTTGTCGGTCCATGCCGGATAAACCCAGCGATTGTTGGCATGAATGGCCAGGTAATCGCCAAAATAGCTATCAGCCAGACCGGGTATCGACTGTGGTGTGAAAGAGACATCACTCACCTTCACATCTTCCCATGAAGTACCGCCATCGGTTGAATTGGAAACATATACTTCGCATTGACTCGACGAAACGTTGCGGTCATCGTAATAAACAATGCTCAGGTTCCCATTTGACGGGTCGCAGGCAATCCATGGGAAATAGTGCTTTTTGCCCGGAGTTGGAATATCCTGGTTAACTCTTATAGGTGCTGACCAGTTCGCTCCCTGGTTTGTCGATTTGCTTATGTATATATCAGCATTGCTTCCGGTGTTAATGCCCGGAGTGCCTGTATTGGCCCATGTAATATAAATGGTACCACGGTTAGGTGAGTTGCTGATATCAACTGTCATGGAAGGGAAAGAATTAACGCGCATGGATTTGCCAATTCCGGTAGTACGTATTCCCCTGATATTGCTGATAATGCGGGTGGCAGTTTGCCAGGTGGCGCCGCCATCCAGTGATTTTGCCATTCCAATGGCTGTTTCATCGGTTGGCCATCCATCATAAATAGCCCAAACTGCATAGACTTCACCATTGGGTCCGGTCTGGATGTTAACACCCTGATTGTGGCTGCCGGCATTCACTACAGAACTGATGTTAACCGGAGTTGACCAGGTAAGGCCCTGATCTGAGGAACGATTGATTTCAATATCAGCATCGTTGCTGCCTCCGAAATTGGTCCATGCATCGTATAGATAGCCTGAATAAGCACTGGTTGGGCTGTTGTCGATCCACATGTGGTTTTTGTCGAGCAAACTTCCCCAGCCACCGGGCGATGGAGCCACCAGAACCGGAGTCCAGGTCTGGCCCTGGTTTGTTGAATAGGAAAGGCCCTGACCACCGCTGCTGTGAATATATCCTACATAATACCAGCCGTTTAAGCCAATGGCTGTAGCCGGGTCACCGCTGTTTTCGCCGCCGGCACCCTGAACCGAGCCACCCCAGGTACTGCCGGCATCGTTGGAGAGAAATCCATTGGCACCATAAATACCGGAAACCGGATTCGGGGTTGAGTTGTTGGATTGCAACAGTGCCTGATTATTGTTGGGGTCCACGAAAATTGAATTTTCACTTTGCGTTGACGATTCTGTTGTTACCGGAACATCGGGCGAATCCTCAGTGGTAACACTCCGTCCACTCAACTGGCTACCGGTGTATTTGCCCAAAGGCGCCTTTACATCCGGAGCCACCGGGACCAGGCCCAATGAAGCCATGCGTCTCCAATACGACATATTATCAATTCGTGTATCTACCTTATACTTCTCCGACACCGGAGCAACTGGCATATACATTTGTTTTTTTGGCTTTTGCGCGTAAATGCAGGGGGTTGCAATCAGCAACCCGATTAAAATAATGAATAATCGTTTTATCACGGTGTGTGTGTTAAGGTTAATTAATTTTTGTAATTTTTGAAATTTATCGGATAATCAGTTTTTGTGTTTCACTGAAAATATTGTTGCTAAGCCTGATAAAATACAAACCAGGTTTCATTCCTGAAATGTCTGCTTCGATGCTGCCACCATAAGTTCCCGGATTCCTGGAATAAACTACTTTTCCCGTAGGATCGGTAATAGTAAGTTTAAGTAATTGATAGTTAGTCGCAGTTTGTATGGTAATTCTTTCAGAAGCAGGATTCGGATAAACAATCATAGCCGGTAAAAAGTTTTCGGGACTGATTATTCCTGTGTTTACGTCAACCGGGGGGAAAATAATATTGTCAATCCAGGCTGCATCCTGTCCGCCTGTGACTGAAATGTCCTTTTCGTATGACCATTTAAATGTATGTGTTCCGGCGCTTACAGCAAATGACCTTTCAACCCAACTTATTCCACCCGACCATTCACCTTTTTTCACGTTATCAATGTAAAAACGGAGAAAATCGTAACTTGCCTCTGACGAAACCTTCAGGCAGAACCGGATGCTGTCAGCAGTGAGTACTTCATAGGTAACCGAAAGGTTTGACATTTGATTATCAGCAATCTGGCCCGATTTTGCGCTGAATGTGCCTTCAAAAGGATCGTTTTGGGTGGTAATCCAGTTTGCGTTTCCGCTGTGCGCCCAGGGATGTTGGCTGAAATCACCTGTTTCAAAGTCTTCAGAAACCTGGCCGATCACAATAATATACTCTTTTTCAAGAATCATGGTTGCAGGATTGCCCTGGGTAAGTGTTAACATAAAAGTTACCGGTGACCCAATGGGTGTCTGGGCATCGGCCTGAATATTTTCAAATACAGCCGTTTCCTGCGATAATGCATTGATGGATAAAGGTGGAACTGTCCATTGAGTTCCGCTGATATAGGTGCTGTTGCAAGTCAGAGTCGCCGTTACCGGTAGGCTATTGCTATGGCCGCTGTTGATAAGTGGAATGCTGATATCGAAGGTTTCTCCCGGATCGGGAATGCCGTTTCCGGCGCCATCATCAACCAAGGCATTGCCTGCCGACAGGGCAGGAGCGTTGGCAGTAAGCTGAAATTCGGATAGCCATGTATCGCCGGCAACTGCGGTCAGTGTGAAAACGATAGTGTGATTATCAGGAACCTGTCCGCTCAATTGCATTGAAAATCCATTTTCAACGGTTGCCTGCCCGCTTGCATTGATGGTACCGTAGTTTTCAGTAGCATCGGTAATGGTTACATAAGGATCAACTGATGAAATTGTAGCAACCACATTCTGGGCATCAGCAAGACCGAGGTTCTGAAGTGTAATGCTTAAGGAAACTGTTTCGCCGAAATCGGGTTGCCCGTTGTTGTTTCCCTGCTCATCGTTCAGGATGTAAGATTGAAAAACAACGTAGGCTGATTGCCCTGCAACAAAGGTAATGGGATAATAGGTTGGCAGGCAATTGTAACCCGAAATTACGAGTTGGGCACTTCCCGGCTCAACAATCAATGGGTCGATAATAACAGTTGCAATACCGTCAGATCCAGTAACTCCTTTTCCAAAAAGCGATCCGTCCATGAGTAGAGCGGCTGTAAGTCCTTCAACCGGCGAGCCGCCGCTGGTAACCGTAATATCAAACTGGGTGGTTCCGGTGGTTAGGGTTGCAGGATAAGCAGTGGCAATCGGCAGGGGTTCATCTGTCCAGATGGCCAGAGCAGGATCGCCCAGTACATTACAATCGTAGAAGCACCAGCGCAGGGCGCCTTCTTCCCACTGGCCGGGGGCATTTACCCATGGCGATGTAGCGGCTTTCGATTCAACCTGCGCGCTGCCTGCCCGGTTTAGTTTGTCGGTAAACATGGCATCCACATATTCGCGGTGCAGGTGGGCCGAGGGGCCTTCAGTTTGCCCTTCGTTAAACCATCCGTAACGTGAGTTGCCGATAAATACGGCGGCGAAGTTCTCAATGCTTACCATCTTCTCTGCAATACAATCATTTGCGTCAAAGGCACCGCAGATACATCCATGACTGGAAATAACCGGGAAATTGTGGGTGATTCCATTTACGCCGGCAAAGTTGGCATTGGTGATGTCCCAGTTGTAGAGCTTCATCACGTAAGTGTCGTTTGCATGGCCGACATGATGGATAAAGTTCCGTCCGGCATTGATGGTATTCATCAGGTCAGTTGGACTCCAGGTTGAGTCTTCATCGTACAACCGGATAAAATTGTGGTCCTCCGGAATTCCGGTGGTGGTGTAACCATTGTCACTGCGGGTTCCTATCAGCAATTCAAGGTAGTCGGAGCCCCAGGTGTCGGGATTGGAATAAAGGTTTTCTCCGGCCAGCAAAGGGTTGCGCAACTCGCCCTGCACCGGTTCGTTCTGGTATTTGATCGTTTTATTGAGCATGGCAGCCAGCTCGGTTGAATTGCTGAACGACATCCGGCCAACGGAAATCTCAGGCAGCAGGTCGTCTTCGCCAATTTCACCATAAAGGTTGTTTCCATTGGTGTTCCAGTTGCCATCGAGCGAAGAA
>JBBQIQ010000041.1:0-26798 GCA_038325075.1 Bacteroidales bacterium
AACTCGTCAATTTTAAATTGTTGATATACATTATCATACAGTATTTGGTGTCTTGGCGCCTTGGTGTCTAACCTTCCTTTTTGACTTTTCGGAGCAGGCTGATACTTTTTACTTTTTACTTTCAACTTTTTACTTAAGATAATCATCCAGCCACCTGAAAAACTCCCTTTGCCATAACACCGAATTCTGAGGTTTCAGCACAAAATGCGATTCTTCGGGGAAGAACAGGAAACGACTGGGAATGCCCAGCAACTGGTTGGCATTAAAAGCCTGCATCCCCTGGGTGTACGGAATACGGAAATCATAACCGCCATGAACCACCAGCATGGGTGTGTCCCAGTTGCGGACGAAGTTGTGCGGGGAGAAATCATAGCTCTTCGGGCGTGGTTTATCCCAATAAGCGCCTTTGTAATCAAAGTTCACGAAAAACATCTCCTCGGTTTCAAGGTACATGCTTTCGAAATTGAAAATACCACAATGGGCGATAAAAGCCTTGAAACGTTTGTTGTGGTTACCGGCCAGCCAGTAAACTGAATAACCGCCATAACTGGCACCCACAGCGCCGAGGCGATTTGCATCAACCCATGGCTCAGCGGCAACGGAATCAATGGCTGTAAGGTAGTCGAGCATATTTTGTCCGCCATAGTCGCCTGAAATCTGATCGTTCCACTCCTGGCCAAAGGTTGGGAGTCCACGTCGGTTGGGGGCCACAATCACATAGTCGTTGGCGGCCATCATCTGAAAGTTCCAGCGATAAGAAAAGAACTGGCTGACAGCACTCTGCGGTCCTCCCTGGCAGTATAAAAGCGCCGGGTATTTCTTATTGGGATCGAAGTTTGGAGGCAGAATTACCCATACAAGCATTTTTTTGCCATCGGTGGTGGTGATCCAGCGTTTCTCCTCCGTAGCAAGTTTCACGTTTTTCAGGACTTCACGGTTGGTGAAAGTCAGTTGCTCTTCACTGCCATCGGTTTTAACCATGAATACTTCAGAAGGCAGATCGTGTCGCATTTTGGTTATAATCAGATCCTTGCCATCGAGGGCAAAAGCCTGGATATCATGGTCGCCTTTGGTCAGTTGCGAAATCTTCCTGGTGGCGATATCCATACGGAAAACCTGGTAGGTAGCCTCGATGCCACTGATGAAGTACAGTTGTTTTCCATCGGTGCTGAAAGAAAAATTTGACGAACTCTGGTCGAAACCTTCCGACAGATCGGTGAACACCTGGCTGGTCATGATGGCCGGTTTTCCGGATTTTGATTTTTGTGATTCAATATTTTTTTTGAGGCCGTCGAGGGCTTTCGGGTTGATCTCGCAGAGCATAATGCGGTCTTTGTCAGCCTCGAAGCCGGGCGTGGCCATGCTGCGCCAGACTATCTTCGATCCATCGGGCGAGAATACCGGATCCTGATCGTAACCGGGGTTATCTGCACTCAGGTTATCGGTTTTGCCGGTAGCCAGATCGTAAAGGTAGATGTCACTATTCGTACTCACTGCATAATCCTTGCCTTTCAGTTTCTTACATGTGTAAGCCAATTGTTTGCCGTCGGGTGAAAAAGCAATCTGCTCCATGCCTCCCCAGGGCATCAGCGGGCTGTCCCATGCTTCTCCGGGCATAACATCTTTGGCTTCACCAATTTTTCCATCGCTGTAAGGCGCGATGAAAACGTGGCTGTAAGCATAGTCGTGCCAGTTGTCCCAGTGCCGGTACATCAGTTCATCGTAAATCAGGGCATTGGCCAGCGGGAGGTCGGGATACAGGTCGTGAATGTCTTTTTCGATCTTAACATCTGCAATAAACACAATGTTTTTCAGATCAGGGGAATATGCAAATCCATTGATTCCGCTTTCAAAATTGCTGACCTGGATTTTATCTTCACCATTAACGCCCATCTCCCAAACCTGCATTGAGCCTGATTCAGCCGAAAGGAAACCTATCTTTTTACCATCGGGCCGCCAGATGGCGTTTATTTCACTTCCTTTAAAATCAGTAAGTTGCCTGGGCGATTCCGCATTGCGATCGAGCTTATAGACATCGCGGTTTCCTTTGTTGGTAGCAAGATCGTACCTCGAAACACCATAAATAATGGCGCCACCTTCCGGGGCTAATTGAACATCGCTGACCCGACCAAGTTTCCACATGGTTTCTGCCGTAAATCTTTCCTGAGCAGTAAGGAATGTTGGGATCAATGCAGCAAAAAGCATTGAAATACAAATAGTTCTTATTTTCTTCATTGTGCTGTGTTTTTGAAGGGACTAAAGTACATAATTCCGGCCAATAAAGATGAAGGTTCCTTTGCTATGGCCTTTAACTACCATTGTTGGTGCGCATCTTATTTTCTGATGCGCACCCTTTACTATTTATTGTAATTGAGTTTCCTTCTATACTGAAATTCAATAATCTAATGATTCTATTTTCTTTTTCAACGTTTGTTTGTTCGCGTCAGAAGATAAGATGCGGACATACGGAAAAGATAAGATGCGGAATAACAGCATAGATAGGACGCGGTCTTTCAGCGGTCAACACGGGTTAATATTCCCTTGCATCAGTTAATGTCCTGAAATAAAAAAAGGATAGTCCCAATAAAGGACAAGAAGATGCATTCGTAAATTGTTAAGTATTGGGTTTGCAGCCATCTGCATTTTTGGCTGAATCTTTGATTTGTCTAATGTCTTCCGGCTTTTCAGGATAGCATTGAGGTAGAAAAAGTAAATAAGTTAACTACCCGTTCGTAAATGAGTTTTGGTTTTGACCAGTGAATTTGACCATGTATGAGTATTTCGGACAAAGATGAAAATCAGTTAATGCCTGTTTGTAATAAGGAGGCGACGGAATTACGTCCCCGCGCTGCAAACGGGAACAGCCTGCTTATATGCTTCGATCTATCCGGATCCATCATATCTGTAAAAGGTCCGGTTCTTCACCTGCTGGGATACAGCGCTTCAGAACTTTCAGGTGTTTCCCTTCATAGCATTGTCCCGGAAGATGATTATGTATTTATTGAAAGTATTGCCACCAACAATACCGATCGGCTGGAATTCAGGTTATTACGTAAGGATAGAAGCCATTTTTTTGCCGATACGATCATTTATAACCTGTTTGATCAGAATGATACTCAAAACGGATATTGCCTGCGTATTTATGATGCAACTTCCAGGATGTCGGCCATTCACAACCTGATTGAAACGGAAGAGAAATACCGGGCAATCTGCGAAAATACGCTGGACCTGATCTGTATTTTTATAAAAGATAAAATACTCTATCTGAACGATGTCTCTGAATCGCTCCTGGGCTATCCGGCAAGCGATCTTCTTGAAAAGGATTACATTACCCTATTTGATATATCTGACCAGGAAAGAGTTGAAGAAATCTGCTTTAATTTCAGGGAATCATTTTTTTCCGGCAATACTTTTGAAGCTGACCTCATGGCCAGAAATGGTGAAAAAAAAACCTGTGAATTCAGCCTGAAAAAAATCAGATACCAGGGCAGCATTGCGATTCTTGCCGTTATTCGTGATATAACCGGTTACAAACAGGCGCTAACAGAATTGGCAGGGGCAAAATCAGAAGCTGAATCAGCCAGTCGAATAAAGTCCGATTTTCTTGCCATGATGAGCCATGAAATCCGTACTCCGATGAACGGCGTTATCGGAATGAACAGTCTTCTTCTGAATACACAACTTACTTCTACCCAGCGCGATTATGCTGAAACAATGCAGCTTTCCGGCGAATCCCTGATCTGCATCATCAACGATATACTTGACTTTTCGAAAATAGAATCCGGGAAACTGGAACTTGAAGAAACGCATTTTGAACTCAGGTCGTGCATTGAAGACACCCTCGATCTGCTTGCAATTAAGGCTATTGAAAAAGGACTGGACCTGCTTTACATGATCGAGCCCGACGTACCTTCGACCTTGCTGGGCGATTCAAACAGGCTGAGGCAGATATTGATCAATCTGGTTAACAATGCTATAAAGTTTACGGAAAAAGGTGAAGTTTATATTTCTGTACAGCAATTGCAGGAAAAGGATGGTCTGGTTGAGCTGAAGTTTTCAATAAAGGACAGCGGCATAGGCATTAACAGAGAAACCATTGCTTCACTTTTTGAGCCATTTATTCAGGCCGATAGTTCAACGACGAGGAAATACGGAGGCACAGGCCTCGGGCTCGCAATTTCGAAACGGCTGGTAGTCCTGATGGGGGGCGATATATGGGCCGACAGTGATGAAGGTAAAGGGTCAACGTTTAGTTTTACAATCAGGATCAAAAAATCGGGTATCAGTAAAACAAAGTTGCATGTTAAAGGTTACTTTCCACAGTTGAGGGGAAGAAGGGTATTGATTGTCGATGATAATCAAACCAACCGGCAGATTCTGAAGTTTCAGTTTGAGTCGTGGGGGATGAATCCGTTGCTCGCTGCTTCCGGGGAAGATGCACTTGATAAGATTGATTCGGAAGATAAATTCGATCTGATCGTTCTTGATCTGCAAATGCCTGGCATGGATGGCATCGAATTGGCCGGAAAAATTAAAAGTATTAAAATTAAGGGTGATGTTCCATTAATATTGCTATCTTCATCGGGAGATTTGGAACATGTTAAAGGGAAGCTGTTTTCGGGGCAGTTATCGAAACCCGTCAGGTTGAAAGAATTATTTCACGAGGTAATGAATATTATGTCTGAATTGCCACAAAACGAGAGGAAACAGGAGAAACCAGGTGAAATTGACTTTTCGCTCAGTACCCGTTTCCCGCTACGGATTCTTATTGCAGAGGACAACCTTGTAAACCAGAAACTGACCATTTCACTCCTTAACCTTATGGGCTACAAAGTAGATTCGGTTGTTAATGGCCTTGAGGCAGTTAATATTCTCAATGTGAAGGATTTCGACATAATTTTGATGGACATTCAGATGCCGGAGATGAGCGGTATTGAAGCAACAGTGAAAATTATGGAAACTCATCCGCCCTCGAAACAACCCCTGATTATAGCGCTTACAGCCAATGCCATGGCGGGTGACCGTGAAAAGTGCTTAGAGGCCGGGATGGTCGATTACATGGCCAAGCCAATCAGTGTTTTTCAACTACAGGAGATGATTATTAAATGGGGCAGTTATATGAAGAATCAAAGTGAAGCATAGCAACTTGTAAGGCAGATAGACATTAAAAAAAGCATGAACACCTAACCTGTGTTCATGCTTTTTCTTTTGTCAACTAATTTTCGGTTACCAGCTCAGGGTAATTTCATCATCAACCAAATTGATTTCAGCGATCAGAACCTCAAGCTTGCTGTGTTTGGTTTCGAGATATTGCGGATCGTTAGTAACAAGGGCGTTGAAGAGGTCAATTTCGCTGCCTTCGAATGCCAAAGCGCCATTATTTAATTTGAATTTTAATCCTTCCGGGAAACCATGCAGTAGCAGTTGTGCTTTTTTAAACCTGCCAGGGAATGAACCTTCTTTTGCAAGTATTTTAAGCTGGCGCTTCACCGGATCGAATGTTATCGAACGTTTATAAAATGCGCCTTTTTCATAATTGTAGGAATTGCCGTCATCTTCGTAATACACGAATTCAGAGCTTTCATTCCCACTGAATAAGTGCAGGTAGAGCACATCTCCCGGGCTTTCGGAAGTGCTTTGAACTGCCTTTTGCATCGGGATAACCGCTCCGGCTTTGATAAACAACGGGAGAATATGAACCGGGCATTCGGTGGTGATCTCACTGTTTCCCTGGAGTTTTATCCCGGTATGAAGATTATACCATTCTCCGGCCGGCAGATATACCTTAACCAGGTCGCGGGTGCTCTCAGTGGGTGCAACCAGAATTGAAGGTCCGAAGAGATACTGGTTCTGGTAAATGTAGTTGTAGATTTTCTCATCAAAGGTGTAATCGATTGCCAGGCTGCGGTTAACCGGCATTCCGGTTACTACCGATTCATGAAAGGCAGCGTAAATATATGGCATCAGCTTATACCTCAGTTGAATGTAATTTCGGGAAATATTCTCAACGGTCTCACCATAAGTCCAGGGTTCTGCAGATTTGGTGTCGTAGTGGGTATGGCTCCGGAAGAAGGGGCTGAATGCACCAATCCCGATCCAGCGGGCGAACAGGGAAGGGGTAGCATCCTTACTGAACCCGCCTACATCAACCCCGGTAAACGAAACACCACTCAGTCCTAGACTATTCAGGAGCCGGGCGCCCAACATCATGTGCTCTTCACTGGCCTGGTTGTCGCCCGTCCACAGGGCTGTGTAGCGCTGCAATCCGGCATAACCCGCACGGGTGAGTATAAGAGGCCGCTGGTTGTTCATCAGCTTGCGTGCACCTTCGTAAGTACTACGGGCCATTTCCATGCCATACACATTCTTTGCCTGCCGGTAGGCAGCATGTTTCCCTTCCCAGTCAAGTTGCACCATGTGCGGGGTAGTTCCACCGCCCCACGATGCAATTTCGTTCATATCGTTCCAGAACCCATCAACGCCATCAGCAACCAATCCGCTGAACTTATCTCCCCACCATTCGCGGGCAGCCGGTTTTGTGAAGTCGGGAAAATGGCACCAGCCCGGCCATACCTGAGCTGTATATACCTGTCCGTCAGGATATTTTATGAACATGTCCTTCTTAAGCCCGTCTTCATAAGCTTCGTAACCCTTTTCAACCTTGATTCCCGGATCAACGATTACTGTTGTGTGAACACCCAGTGATTTCAGGTCTGAAATCAGTTTTGCCGGATTGCTGAAACGGGTTGGATGCCAGGTAAAGATTTTGTAAGCATCCATGTAATGAATATCGAGATAGATGACGTCGAGCGGAATTTTCCTATCCCTGAAATTCCGTACGACATTCAGTACCTCACTGTCAGGGAAATAGCTCCATCGGCACTGCTGATAACCCAAAGCCCAAAGAGGGGGCATGGTCATACGGCCTGTGAGAAGGGTATAATCGCTCAGGATGCCGGCTACCTTGTCGTCGTGGATAAAATAGTAATCCATTTCACCATCATCGGCACTGAAAGAACTGAAGCGGTCGTTGCTGGCACCGAAATTAAAACGGCTCCGGTGTGTGTTATCCATAAAAATACCATAAGCAAGGCCGCTGTGCAACCCAATGTAGAATGGGATGGTTACATACAAAGGGTCATCGTTTGGGCCGTAACGGGGGTTGTCGGTATTCCAGTTGTCGTAAGCGCTTCCGCGACGATCCAGATTTCCGGTTTTTTCGCCAAGGCCGATAAAACGCTCACCTTCCTGTAGCTTTTTATATGTTGTAACTTCGGTTCCTATCCACGAGGTACCGAATGCTTTATCGTCGCTGTTGATTAATCTCCCATCGGAAGTGTAGAAGGTAAACCTGGCAGGGTTTCTGTTAATTTCAAGTTTCAGTTTGCCGGTCGATAAAACCAGTTTATCATTCGTCTCAGCTAAATTCATTTCGCATTTCTCAGGCTTTCCGGTTACAGCATAGGAGAAATCTTCTGTAAAGGCATCTTTCACGATCCTGATGCGGAATACTCCGGGATTAAACACGGTAATTTCGGCCTTGCCATTGTCTGTTTCGAGGCTGAGAACCTGCCCGGTTAAACGATGCGTGGTAACTTTGCCTAAACTATTGTGCTGACTGCTCTGGGTGAAAGCCTGATTCATGGCTGCTGTGAATGTTAGGAATATAATTACGATTCTTTTCATGACCAGTTTTTTAAAAACAATTTGAGCGCCTGACGAATTGTGGTGAGGTATTCAGATTTTCACCCAAATTGAGCGATTTGAAAAGGAAAATAGCTCAATCGATCAGGAAATTGTAAGCAATTCACAGTAAAACAGTTTCATGGCTGTGGTGAATTGCAACAATTTCCAAATCGCGGTTCACCTAAGTAAAGCACTTTTTCGCTTTGCTCAAATCGCTCAACTTAGGTTTCAATCTGCTGTTCAATTACTTGAAATAAACTTTATAACCCCATGCCGGCAATTCGATTTTTGCTCCTGTTTTTAAGGTGGTTTTCTCAGCAGAAAAAAGTTCGGTATAGTCACCGGCAAATGCTTCGCCCTGAAGATCGACATTAACAGGCGCAGCACTTAGGTTGACGACTGTAAAAACCCTGTTGTTGTCTTTCTCGCGGAGGATGGCAAATACATTGTCATCGTCGTTTGTGTTGACCCTGGCCCAGTTTCCGCCAAAAGAACCATTGAAGAGGGCCGGATTGGATTTCTTCAGGTTCAGAATGGTCTTGTAAAAGCCGGCCATTTTATAATCGCCCCAATCAATCGGATCCTTCTCGAAGAAAAGCAATCTCTTGTTCATAGCCGATTCCTGCCCGCTATAAACCAAAGGCATTCCGGGAACCGAAACCGTGAGCACGAAAAACGCTTTAATTCCTTCTCCGAGTCGTTCAAATTCAGTACCGTCCCAGGAGTTTTTATCGTGATTTGTAATGAAATTCATACGATAAGCATCGGCCGGATATAATGAATCGTTTTTTAAGAGGTATTTTTCAATGTCGTTGGCGGTCATTTCACCTTTGTGGATTTTGTCATTAATATTATAAAACTGCCAGCTATAGGTCATATCAAACGCGCCGTGAAGTGCAGGTGTTTCGGCTTCAGCCAGCATAAAAACCGGTTTTATCTTATCGAGTTCGGTGCGGGCATTGTTCCAGAAATCGGTTGGAACATCTCCGGCAACATCGCAGCGATAACCGTCTATATCAAAATCCTGAACCCAGTATTTCATGGCATCAAGCATATAAGTGCGCATTTCAGGGACGTCGTAGTTGAATTTAACCACATCAGTCCAGTCATGCGGAGAGAGCAACTTGCCGGTTGAGTCTTTTACATACCATTCAGGATGTTCTGTCACAAGTGCATTGTCCCAGGCCGAATGATTGGGCACCCAGTCGATAATAACATAAAGGCCGAGTTCGTGGGCCTTTTTGACAAAATGTCTGAAATCTTCCGCATTCCCGAATTCCGGATTCACTGCTTTGTAATCTTTCACTGCATAATAGCTTCCGAGTGTTCCTTTGCGGTTTAACTCTCCAATGGGATGAATGGGCATCAGCCATAAAATGTCGGTTCCCATTTCCTTTATGCGGGGTAAGTGTGCTTCAAGTGCAGCGAAAGTACCTTCGGGCGTAAATTGCCGGATATTAATCTCGTAAATACTCAGGTTTTTGCTCCATTCGGGATGTTTAACCTGAACAAGGGTGCTGTCGCCCGATTGTACTTCTGCAACTTTTTGCCTGCACGATATAATCGAAAAGTTAACTGCCGCGAGTAAAATCGCCGCTAATAAGAAGGCTTTTGAACTGATTTTCATAGAATTCCGTTTAAAGGTTGATGACAATTGTTGTAATATCTTACAAAACAAAGATATGAAAACCGGATGAAACGGTATGATCATGATTATTCAATTTCCGTAATCAGGTTACTGGTTGAAAGAATTTAATTTTGAGCCTGCTCTGAAAAGTCAATAAAGAAGAATAGACACCAAGTCTCCATCCCGATCCCGTACGTAGGGGATCGGGATGGAGACAAATAATTGGTTTTCAGAATGGATTTTCTATCCACCCATTCCTGATAAGGAACAGATTAATGATTATCTTTCGCAAACAGAACTTATACTAAAATGGCTATAAACGAGGTTATCCAATTATTGAAGAAATATCTGCAACTTGTCAGATCGGAAGGAATCCCGGTTAATAAGGCTTTTCTTTTTGGCAGTTATGCCAGAAACCAGGCAACAGACACCAGCGATATTGACTTGATGATTGTTTCGGATAATCCATTCGAAAACGATGATATAACCATTGGCAAAATCTGGAGCCTTACCAGAAAAGTCAGTACTAAAATAGAACCTTACCTTGTTGGTAACGACAGATTCAACAACGATTCAAATTCTCCGCTGATCCAAACTGTTAAAGCAGAAGGGATTGTGATAGTATAGCGGAAAAACAGTCTGCCGCAGATATGATTCCGCATTGAAAATGATTCCTGTAAAGAAAAAAGCCACCCAACCGGATGGCTTTTTTTGAATAAGGCTGCCTTATTTTATGCTAAACAATTCATCTTTTAATTTCTAATTGATTTTAATTGAAAGTACACTTAATTTGATGGTTTGCGGCCCCATTTGCTGACTGATTGAATATGGAAATTTTACTCCGTTCACTTCACGGTAATCGCTGAATTCTCCAATACCCTGATCGCTGATTTCTCTTACGAGTAATCCGTTATTGACATCAAAAAACCGGGTAGTTTCTTTACCGGTCGGATAGGTGATGAGCACCCTGTATGTTTCCACATCGTTGATTTCTTCAATGCCTTCAAGCACGAGCTTAATTCCAAGCTTTTCATACTGAAGTTCGATGTTCATCATGGCTTCAAACTTCATATCCTCCAGTTCTTTTCCTTCGAGGGTTTTGTTTTCTCCGCCCATGGGTGAAACCATCTTAGCGGTGGTTCCATCGTAAGCTATCTGTTGGAATACCATTTCTCCTGCACCTATTTTCATGAGATATTTATCCGGTGCTTTCCTGTAGGTGTCAAAACCAATAGTCATCCCCTGCATACTGCTTGTAGCCATCATGGTTATGTCCTTGATTTTCAGTAAAGCCTTTTCACCTCCCATAGCTGTAATAAATGCTTTGTTTACATCGGCGGCAGACATGCCAACCGGTGCTGGTTTAACCTTTTTGTTCGGATCGTATTCATTACCTTGAAAATCAAAATAGCGGATGGGTTTTCCATCGGTATATTTATCAAGCTTAACTGCGATATCTGAAGCTTTTCCAACAGCAAGGATATAGGCTTTATCCGGTATGATGTATTTCATTGACATTTCTTTTACATCATCAGATGTAACCGCAGCCAGATTCTTGAGATAATTTACATAATAATCGGCACTCAACCCGTAACGGGCAGTATTAATGGCGAAGTTAGCCACAGTCTGAGGCTGTTCAAGCGATAAGGCGAATGACCCGGTAAGGTAATTCTTAACCAAATCCAGCTCCTCCTGAGGAACACTTTCTTCACGCAAGCGTTTCATTTCGATAAGTATTTCATTAATTGCGCTATCTGTAACCGAATTTCTCACCTCGGTGCTTACTTCGAACTTACCGGCAAGTTTATCGGCGCTCAGTCTCGAATAGGCCCCATAAGTGAAAGCTTTTTCTTCGCGAAGGTTTTTGAAAAGCCTGAATGTACCACCACCAAGTATGGTATTGGCAACCCTTGCTTTAATGGCATCCGGGTTACCTGGCTTATATTCAACAGGATAGCTGATGCTGAGTGTAGTCTGAACAGCATCTGGACGGTCAACCAGGGCAACTACATTGTTAGCAGGCATTTCCGGCATCGGGAATACCATCTCCGGAACCTCTTGTTTCTCCCATTTGCTGAAGTATTTGGTCAGCAATTCTTTGGCTTCAGCAGTAGTAATATCTCCCACAACAGCCATATAAGCAATTTGCGGACGGAAGAAGCCCTGGTAAAAAGCCTTGCACTGATCAATGGTAATGGTTTTTACGGTTTTTTCAGTCATCGATTCCCCATATGGATGGGTTGGACCATAAACCAGCAGTTTCCCGATTCTGTCGCTAATGGCCGAAGGTTCGTTTTTCGATGCTTCAAGTCCTGAAATGGTCTGGGTTTTGATCTTTTCCAATTCTTCATCCTGAAATGAAGGGTTCATCAATACATCAGCCATCAGTTCGAGCAATTTGTTGTTGTGCTTCTTAAGCGCTGAACCATTGAGCCCTGTTGCACTTGTTGAAAGAGTAGCTCCAATGAAATCAATTTCTTCATCAAGCTGATCCTTTGGCAGGTTGGTAGTACCTTTTCTCAGCATCTGACCGGTAATATCGGCCAAACCGGTAACTTCGCCTTCAGGCAAGGGATTGTAATCAATTATCAGGGAATAAGAAACCCGTGGGATTTTATTGTTTTCGACAACAAATACCTTAAGTCCGTTATCCAGTTCGAAGGATTCGTATTTTCCAATATTTATGACAGGTGCCGGGCCGGGAAGTGGTTTAACACTGCGATCAAGGGCCGGTTGGCTTGTTTTCTTTGTGCTTTTTACCTGGGCAGTTCCGGTAAATGCAGCAGCCAGCAGGGTGATTGTAAAAGCTAAAGCTATGAATTTTTTCATGATTTTTCCTCCTGTTTACTGGCTTTGTTTAGGCATATAATAAAGAACAATGCGGTTATCCTTTGTCAGGTATTGGTTGGCCACCCGCATAATATCGGCTTTTGTCACCTTCATGTATTTATCAATCTCGGTATTGATAAGGTTTGCATCGCCAAAATACATTTTGTAATCCGATAAGCTCTCTGCAATACCCGCCATGGTTGAATTGCGGCTGACAAAGTCGTTTTCGATTTTATTTCTGAGTTTTGCAAATTCCCTGTCCGTAAGTTCTTCGGTCTGGGCGCGCTTTACTTCTGCATCAACGGCAGCTTCGAGGTCAGCCGGATCGATGCCCATATTGACAATTCCGAAAACAAGGAAAAGGCCCGGTTCTTCGAGTGGAATAGGGAAGGAGCCGACAAAAAGTGCTTTTTGCTGTTTGTCAACAATTGATTTGTTGAACCTTGAGCTTTCGCCATCTGACAACAGCGTGGTAAGCATGCTGAGTGCATAGTAATCAGGTGTTCCCATTGCCGGCATGTGATACGCCTGAACTACAGCCGGTAGCTGGATGTTGTCTAAAACAGTGTCGCGTACTTCAGATGTTTGCTTTGGCTCAACAATGTTGGGCCTGGTAATTTCCTTTGTTCCCCTGGGGATATCGCCAAAATATTTGTTTACCAATTCTTTGGCCTGCTCAGGGTTGATGTCGCCTGCAATGGATAGAATGGCATTGTTGGGCACATAGAACCGTGAATGGAACTCAATGAATTCTTCCAGTTTGGCTTCATCAATGTATTGGGCCGAGCCGATCGGTGTCCAGCGATAAGGATGCACTTTGTAGGCAGTGCTGAAGGTTTTCTCAACCAGTGAACCATAAGGCCGGTTGTCATACGATTGTTTGCGCTCCTCCTTTACTACCCGGCGCTGAGTTTCAACACCGGTGCTGTCGATGCGCAAATGAAGCAGGCGCTCCGATTCCATCCAGAGACCAAGCTCCAATTGATTCGAAGGCAGTAAAATGTAATAAAAGGTCCGGTCCCAACTGGTGTTTGCATTAATCTGTCCACCTGCATTCATGGCGATTTTGTCAAATTGACCCCTGGCAATGTTTTCTGATCCTTCGAACATCAGATGTTCGAAAAAATGGGCAAATCCGGTTCTGTCCGGATTCTCGTTTTTCGATCCTACGTGGTATGAAATGGTCACCGCCACAATGGGGGTCGAATTATCCTGATGCAGGATAACATGCAGCCCGTTGGGAAGGTCAAACTCCGTAAAGTCGATCCTGCTCTGGGCCGGTGCAAGGTTGCTGATACAGATCAATGCAGCCAGTGCAACAACTTTTCTGAATGATAACATAATTGAATGATTAAAAGGTTTGAAAGATGAATGGGGGTTATTGATCAGGAATTTTTTATCAATCGATGCAGTTCATTTAATGTGATTTCAGAAAAGTCGGAAATTACACGGTGGGCTTCGGTCAGCTCGGCATAATAGTGGGTTGTGGCAACTCCAACTACCTTCATCCGTGCACGGAGGCCTGCTTCAATCCCTTTGAGTGAATCTTCGAAGATAACACATTCTTCAGGATTCGCATTGCAAAGGGCAGCAGCTTTCAGAAAGACTTCGGGGTCGGGTTTTCCTTTGCTGATCATAGACGAATCCGCAATAGCGTTAAAAAGTCCGGCGCATCCAATGGCTTCAAGGATAAAATCTACATTTGTCCTTTCGGCTGAAGTGGCTATTGCCATTGGTACGTTATTTATCTTCAAATCCTGTAAAAAATTGATCAGCCCTTTCACAGGATTCACTTCAGCGGAATATAGTTCACGGTAAATGATTTCCTTTTCTGTGCTGTATTGTTCAATCAACTCCGGGCTTATTTCGTTGCCGAATATGTATCTCAAATGGTCGGGGTTGTTTCCCCCAAAAACATGATCGCGGAATTCATCAGCCGAAATATGCTTTTTGTGCCGTTTGCAAAATGTTTCCCACGCAAGCAGGTGCCAGGCGAAATTATCGACCAGCACACCATCCATGTCAAAGATAACAGTTAAACCTGTATTCATTACATCTTTACTTCACGGTTAATGTATGAGCCATAATCCTTGATACGGGGATGATAGACTTCTGTAAACAAATGCGAAGAAATCAGGAAATCGGCTGTTGAGCGGTTGCATGCGGTCGGAATATTATAGAGCACTGTAATCCTGAGCAACGCTTTTACATCCACATCATGTGGCTGAGGCTGCATAGGGTCCCAGAAGAAAATCATGAGATCTATCTTGCCTTCCACTATCATAGCTCCCAACTGCTGGTCACCACCTAAGGGGCCCGATTTAAGCTTAACAACTTCAAACTCGCCATATTGCTCTTCTGAAAGGCTGGACCTGAGCTGCTGTTCAATAAGTTTTCCGGTGGTTCCTGTGCAGACAATCTGGTGTTCGCGTAAGTTGAATGCGTTGAACTCTACCCATTCTATCAGATCCTGTTTGCGGTTGTCGTGCGCTACCAGGGCCAGTTTTTTCCTTTTTTCCATAAGGGTTTTTTCGAAGGTGCGAAAATAGTCATTTCTTGTTAAGTTTGCGTTAAATCGTACCTTAATCTGAGCGTAATCAGGGATGGTCTGATATACGACTGATTTTTTTGTAATTTTGCAGCGTTTTTTCAGAAACAAGACTAAAAGACTTAAGTTATTCATTATTAAAGAAAAGACTCGATGAAGAGGGTATTAATTCTTACCGGAGGAGGTGACTGTCCGGGACTTAACGCGGTTATCCGCGCTGTTGTAAAGCGTGCCTCCCGCGAAAAAGGCTGGGAAGTTGTAGGGAGTATTGAAGCATTCAATGGTATTTTACGTGAACCTACCGAAATCGTTGTGCTTGACGAAAAAGCCGTTTCAGGTATTCATTACCAGGGTGGCACTATTCTGCAAACTACCAATAAGGGAGGACCATTTGCCTGGCCTGTTAAACAGAACGATGGAACTTATATAGCGGTTGACCGCTCAGATGAGATGATCAGAAAAATACAGTATCTTGGTATTGATGCTGTTATTAATGTAGGTGGTGATGGTTCGCAACGTATCTCACAGGCGCTTTTTGAAAAAGGCCTTAACATCATCGGCGTCCCCAAAACCATTGATAACGATCTTTCTGCTACCGATGCCACATTTGGATTCCAGACTGCCATTCAGATAGCAACCGAAGCTGTTGATAAACTGGTAACAACCGCTGCAAGCCATAACCGGGTTCAGATTCTGGAAGTTATGGGTCGCAATGCCGGTTGGATTGCGCTGAATGCTGCCGTTGCCGGTGGTGCTGAAATCTGTTTGCTTCCTGAATTTCCTTACGATATCGAAAAGGTTAAAGATGGCATTGACCAACGTTTTGACAGGGGCCGGGGTTTCGTTAATATCGTAATTTCCGAAGGCGCCCGCAACATAATGGGCGATATCATAGGATCAAAAAGTAAGGAAGTTGGATATGAAAATGTAAGACTCGGAGGTGTTGGCTTCCGACTTGAAGAAGAACTCAAGCAAGCGGGCTGTGAGCATAGCATCCGTACCACTGTGCTTGGCCATCTTCAGCGGGGAGGTATTCCCATTGCATACGACCGCGTACTTGCTACACAATATGGCGTAAAAGCATTTGAACTGGCCTTGGCCGGAGAGTTCGGTCGCATGGTTTCTTATCGTCACCCACACATTACTTCTGTCACGCTGAAAGAGGCAATTATGAAGCCTAACCTGGTTGAACCTGACACGGCCCTGATGAAAACCGCCCGCGGTATTGGGATGATCTTTGGTGATTAACCCAAATTCAGGCTTAAGGCTCAGGTAAAAAGCTATAAGTCTGAATAAGATTCACGTTTAAGGCTTCAAACAAAATAGCTTTTATTGAGAATAAAAATCCCGCTACTTATCCAGTAGCGGGATTTTTCTTTTTCAGGCAGATTTGATATAAATCACCTTTCACCTAAGTTGAGCGATTTGAGCAAAGCGAAAAAGTACTTTACTTAGGTGAACCGCGATTTGGAAATTGTAGCAATTCACCACAGCTATGAAACTGTTTTACTGAGAATTGTTTGCAATTCCTTATCGATTGAGCAATTTTCCTTTTCAAATCGCTCATTTTGGGTCTCAGTTGAATTCATTAAAAAAAAACTACCTTACGATAAATCTGATAGTTTTGCCATCTTCGGTAACTATAAAATATAGTCCGGTATCGAGTGCAGAAACATCTGCCTTGTTGCTATTCCTGAATTCAAGTAGTTTGCGGCCAGTCAGGTCGTGAATTGTGAAGTTCGTGTTTTTAGATAGATAAATAGTGCCATTGCTAACAGGATTTGGCCAGATGTTTAACTTTGACGAATGTATCTTTTCTATAGCTACCAAACTATTCGTGCTGCCCGGTGTCGGAACATCGAAAAACTTCCATTCGGCAGCGGCATCGGTTACCCTGCCCATTGAAATATCAGTTGACTGAACCGAATAGGTGAATCCGTCAAGCAATGCGTAACCAGATGCCGCATTGTCAAAAAGCCCGATTTCCTCTGCATCTTTATCCAGTTTGTAGTTGGTATGCAGTGTGCCCTGTTCTGGTTGTCCATCGGCCCAAACCAGTATGAAAGAACCGGCGGGCATTGTAAAATCGGGTAAGACCCATTTATCAGGGCTTCCAAGGTTGTCAGTTAAATACTTATCACCCAGCCAAACTGGTTCTGAGCCACCATTGAAAAGTTCAATCCAGTCTTCATATTCACCGTATTCGTCGGTGATAGTAGAACTGTTGCTTGCCATAAATTCATTTATGTAGAGCCCGTAAGCATTCCCCGATGGCACGGTGTATTGAACCGGGCTGCAGGGTTTTGTTGAGGTTTGTTGACTATTGTCCGTCGCCTTCACTTTAAATTCAAAAAGCGTATTACCGGCCATACCTGGAAGGCTGACCGTGAATACTTTATCACCCGCACCGATATCACCGTTCTGACCATTGTCTGACATGGCTGTTTGCTGCCAGCCAGCACCGTTGGTCCGGTATTCAAGCTGAATGGAATTCAGGCTTTCATCCTCCACAAAAGCACTAACCACCATATTCTGTCCAATACCAGGAGAATTGTGTCTGATATATTTCACCATTGGCTGGGCGTTTGAATTTTCAGCCTGCGACAGAGCCACGCTGTTTCGGGTAGTAATAAAAGGTTGAATACCAATTGGCACATGAGCGCCGGTACCTGCGGTGAACGATGTGTTAAAAGAGTTGATCGTATAGCCATAGTCCAAAGGATAATAAGGGTCTGATGCCACATAATCATCCAGTTGCGCCTTCAGCGCAGGCAAAGTATTCAAAAAATCCTGGCTCCCGGTTACCTGGCTGATAATCTGCCTGATGTAGTAAGTATATTGAGCCCTGTATTCAGGAACCTGCATCAGACGGGTAAACAAAGGCCTGCTTTCGCCGGTATTGGACCAGTTGTAGATATTTCTCGCAGCCCAGTCGATGTTGAACCAATCAATACCAAACGTATTGTCGGTATCATAAGGGATATACTCAAACAATCCGGAGCCGGAATTGTGGTACAAATAAAAATTGTTTTTGTTGTAGATGTATCCATCCCAGTTGGCAGTAAGGACATCGATGGCAGCGATTTTCAGATAATCCTGCACATTGAATACCTTTTCCAGTTCGCAGGGCAGATTATTGATTGAGGTATTGTTCAGAATATTGATGAACCCAGCTAAATCGGAATAATCATCGGCTTCCTCATTGGTTTTTAGTTCGTACGTTCTACGGTCGCCTGACATAAATTTGTATTCATCAGGATTTGATCCACGGTAGGTAAGATCGGCCGGCCACAGGCATTTGTAAAGGTTGCCGTTGTTGTTGCCGAAATAGGTTTTTACAAATTCTTCATCGATGTGCTCACAATTTAAGTAAAGCCCGTAATAATTTCCATTGATGAAAACCTGAACATGGTTCGCCCTGGCTCCGGCAATTTCAGAACGCCGGGTTATGTCCCAGTAAAGCATGGCCCTTACAATAGACGGGTCGTTGTGCTCGCCATTCAGGTTCATTTTCTCAACTCCGAAATATTTCCGCCCCTGAACCCAGGTGTTGAAAGAGACTTTAAAAGATTTTTTAGCGGAATACCGGGAAGTATTGCCTCGTAGTCTGAAGCCAATATCCCGGATGGTATCATGCACATTTCCATTGTCATAAACAAACACCGCATGAAATTCCATATCGCTCTCAACATTTTCGTAAATCCAGTTAAGGGTATCGGGATTGATCAGGATATCAACACGGGGGACAGAACTTTTAATGTATAGTTCGCCATCGGGAGGAAAAGTTGGTTGAGCCTGGGATTTGATGTTAATGATTATTCCGGACAAAAAGAATATAAGTGTGAGAAGTTTTTTCATGGGGAGTATTGGCAGTCGATTTTAATTTGAAGGCAAAGGTACTAAAGATTTGGGCTTTATGCCACTACTCAATGACTGCCGTTATCAGCAGGACTGGCTTTTGGACAGCCACAGTTAAATTTTTTTTATCAAAACAGGCATTTTATGAAATCAATTGTTATTATTTCCGGAAATATTATTGTATGCCATTAAATATCCCGGAAACGGATCAAAAACGAATTGTAATTATAGGGGCCGGCTTTGCAGGTCTTAAGCTTGTAAAAGCTCTCCGGAAAAGCAATTTTCAGATTGTATTGATCGACCGCAACAATTTTCACCAGTTTCAGCCACTCTTTTACCAGGTCGCTACTGCAGGGCTTGAACCAAGCGCCATCTCTTTTCCTTTGCGGAAGATATTCCAGCAACAGCAAAATCTGCATATCCGTTTGACTGAGGTTTTGCACGTAAATACTTCAGAAAAATTGGTTCAGACATCTTTGGGAGATGTTAATTACGACTACCTGGTAATTGCTACCGGTGCGAATACTAATTTCTTTGGAATGAAGCAGATTGCAGAATTGGCTTTGCCGATGAAAACAGTTGGGGAAGCCCTGAACCTCCGCAATACGATCCTGAAAAATTATGAAGCAGCGCTCACCTGCAACGATCCATCTGAGATTGAAAGTTTGCTTAATATTGTGATCGTTGGCGGAGGTCCAACTGGTGTTGAAATGGCCGGCGCCCTGGCTGAAATGCGCACTTATGTTCTGCCGAAGGATTATCCTGAGCTTAACTTCCTGGAAATGAAGATTTATCTTGTTGAAGCATCAACTTCTTTATTGGGGAGTATGTCATCTTCCTCCTCTGAAAAAGCCACCCTGTTCCTGAAAAATCTTGGTGTAAATATTCTTACGGGTTTTCAGGTAACAGGCTATGAAAATGATCAGGTATTGCTTCACACCGGCGAACACCTTAAAGCCCACACACTTATATGGGCTGCAGGTGTCAAGGGCGATGCACCCGAAGGTATTACAGGAAAGTTTACCGGCCGGGGAAACCGGGTTTTGGTTGATACATATAGCCAGGTAAAAGGCCTTGATTTGGTTTTTGCAATTGGCGATATTGCTTTAATGGAGACTGAAACTACCCCCGATGGCCATCCGCAGGTTGCACAGGTAGCCATTCAGCAGGCGTCTAATCTTGCGTCTAATCTTAAGCTTGATAAAAAAGGGCTTGAATGGAAGCCATTCAGGTATCTTGATAAAGGCTCTATGGCCACTATTGGCCGCAACAAGGCAGTCGTTGATCTTCCGTTCCTGAGTTTTCATGGCTTTATCGCCTGGCTGGTATGGATGTTTGTACACCTGATGTCGATTGTCGGTGTAAAGAACCGCATGCTCATCTTTATCAACTGGTTATGGAACTATATGACTTACGATCAGTCGCTGCGGTTGATCATGAAGCCCGGAAAGGGGAGTGAATAAAAATATAATTCTTAGCCTTCATAATTATTTATTGCATTCATCTGTCTTATAATCAATACAATAAGCAACATTTTCGAAAAAAAATGTTAAAAATGTTTAATTATTTATTAAAATGGTTAAACAATTATTTGGTGTACTGGTTTATATATCATGTTTAACAAATCAAACTAAACCTTAAACAAAAGCAAACCATGAAAACAAATTTTTTAAAATTTCGACCGGCAATTATTGCCATAGCAGCAGTAACCTTATTTACTTCATGCTCAAAAGATGACTCCGACGATAAAATGGATTCCAAAGACATTGTTCAGGTTGCTTCATCCAATGCTGACTTCTCGATTCTCGTTCAGGCATTGGATAAGGCCGGACTGGTTTCGACCCTTGAAGGAGCAGGACCATTCACGGTATTTGCACCGACCAACGCAGCTTTTAATACACTATTTACTCAATTGGGTGTTAGTGGAATCAGTGAGCTAAGCGCAGAAGCACTCAGGCCGATTTTGCTTAATCATGTTATTTCAGGCAGTGTCAAAGCAATGGACATAACCACTGGTTATGCTGAAACATTCAACAATTCAGCTCCGGGTGAGAATAAAGTAAAAGTTTTTATCAACAAGGGCAGTGATGTTATGATAGATGGAAGCAAAGTGGTTACCGCTGACGTTATGGCTTCAAATGGCGTTATTCACGCCATTGACAAAGTTATTCTACCTTCAAGTGTTGTAAGCCATGCCATCAACAACCCCAATTTCAGTATATTGGTTCAGGCAGTTGTAAAAGCAGGTTTGGTAGAAGCACTCAGTGCTTCGGGGCCATTCACGGTATTTGCGCCAACCAACGATGCCTTCAATGCTCTTTTTGCAGCTTTGGGCGTTTCTGGAATTGATAATCTGACCGCTGAGCAATTGACTCCAATCCTTCTTTACCATGTTGTTTCAGGTAATGTTCTGGCTTCACAGGTCTCAACTGGTATGGTACCTACCCTCAAAGCCGGAAGCAATATTAGTATTGTTGCCAACACAACGGGGGTGAAATTGAACGGCAGCTCCAATGTGGTTGCAACCGATGTGCAGGGTACTAATGGTGTGATTCATGCCATCGATGCAGTTTTGATCCCTTAATTTTTTTTATTTTGTGTGTTTAAACCTGTCGTAGTAACGGCAGGTTTTTTTTTGATTTCTTATATGATAAATGATCGGGGATCAATACTGTTTTACAATACAATTTTAACTTATTGCCATGAGCAATGCGTGTAAATTCATATCTTTGCGTTGCTTATGAGCTAATCTACAAAAATCAATCAATCAGTTACTTATGCATGTAAACCGTTTCGATGCCGTTATATTTGACCTTGATGGGGTTATTACCAAAACTGCCCTGGTTCATAGTTCTGCCTGGAAAACCATGTTTGATGGCTTCCTGAAAGAGTGGGAAGCCAAAAATGGTGAACCTTTTCGTGAGTTTACACATACCAATGATTACCTACCTTATGTTGATGGTAAACCCAGGTATAAAGGGGTTGAGGATTTCCTGAAATCGCGTGGCATTAATATTCCTTTTGGTGACCCGTCTGATACCCACGAAATGGAAACAGTCTGTGGACTCGGTAATCGAAAAGATTTTGCATTTAATGAAATTCTGAAACGCGATGGTGTGGGGGTTTATGAAAGTACCGTTGCTTTTATCCATAAATTAAAAGCTCAGAACATTCACGTTGGGGTGGCTTCGTCGAGCAAAAACTGTGGTCCGGTGCTGGAAGCTGCCGGCCTGCTTCCGCTTTTTGAAACCCGTGTGGATGGCGTAGTTTCCGCCGAACTAAAACTCAAAGGTAAACCCGAGCCGGATATTTTTACTACCGCGGCTGATAATATGGGTGTAAGCTACGACCGCTCTGTCATTGTGGAAGATGCTGTTTCGGGCGTTCAGGCCGGTCAGAAAGGTGCTTTCGGTCTGGTGATTGGCGTTGCCCGCGAAGAAAATTCACGCGAATTGTTGCTCAATGGCGCCGATATCGTAGTGGAAGATATGGAAGAAATTGGTATAGAAAGGATTAATGAATGGTTCGAAAAGGGGCTGGAAGACGATCAATGGTCTATCACCTACCATTCCTACGAACCCAAAAAGGAGCGTACCCGTGAGGCTCTGCTGGCTGTGGGCAATGGATATTTCGGCACCCGTGGCGCCATGGAAGAAACCGACTCAAACGCTATAAACAATCCCGGGACTTACATTGCAGGATTGTACAATCGGCTGGCCTCAAAAGTCGGGGACCGGATTGTTGAGAATGAAGACTTTGTGAATGCTCCAAACTGGTTGCCTGTTAATTTTAAAATTGATGGCGGTGAATGGTTTGATTTTAATAAAGCTGAATTCCTCGAATTTAAAAAGCACCTTGATTTCAGAACCGGTGTTTTCTCACGATCGGTTGTTGTGAAAGATAAGCAGGGGAGAGAAACCAGGATTGAATCCCGCCGTATGGCCAGCATGGCCGATCCGCACCTGGCATCGCTGCAGTACACCCTGACACCGCTTAATTACAGCGGCGAAATCACCCTGAGCAGTGGAATTAACGGTAACATTATTAACGATGGGGTAGATCGCTACAAACAGCTTGATCAGCAACATCTGAAGCACAAACAACAAGGCTGTAAAGATAATATGGTCTGGGTTTCAGTCGATACCACCCAATCGGGAATCAACATTGTGGAAGCTGCCAATCACTGGTTGTTTATTGATGGCAATGAGCAAACAGCCACCGGCTCAGCCTTGTTGAATCCTGCCAAAGCATACCTTCAATTTAAAGTAAAAGCAGAGGCCGGAAAGACTGTGGTGTTGGAGAAATTCGTCTCTATTTATACTTCTAAACCCGACGATGTTGCCGATCCACTGGCCATGGCAATGAATGCTGCAGCGAAAAACCTGCGGTTTGAAGAACTTCTGTCAGAAAGTGTGAAAGTCTGGAAACAATTGTGGGAAAAGATTGACATTCAGGTCGAAGGCAGCCGTATGGATCAAAAGCTATTGCGCCTGCATCTATATCATCTGATGGTTTCGGCATCGTACCACAATGCTGCCATTGACGCCAGTTTTACGGCAAGGGGACTGCACGGCGAAGCTTACCGCGGACATATTTTCTGGGATGAACTCTTTATTCTGCCATTCTACAACATTCATCTGCCGGAAGCTGCAAAGGCTACGCTGATGTACCGCTATAACCGTTTGCCGAAAGCACGGGAATACGCGGCTGAGTTTGGGTTTACCGGTGCAATGTTCCCCTGGCAGAGTGGCAGTGACGGACGTGAAGAAACCCAGGTGGTGCACCTGAATCCGTTAAACGGCGAATGGGGCGATGATTACAGTTCGCTGCAGCGGCATGTTTCACTGGCTATAGCTTATGATGTCTGGGAATATTACCACACCACCGGAGATCTGGAGTTTCTGAAAAAATATGGTGCTGAGATGTTCCTTGATATCTGTCGTTTCTGGGCAGGGAAATCGGAACTAAATCCGGCAACCGGCCGGTACAGCATAGCCAAAGTGATGGGACCGGATGAATTTCACGAGCAGTACCATAATTCCGCCGAGGGTGGCCTTCGCGACAATGCATACACCAACATCATGGTGGTTTGGGCCATCGACAAGGCTTTCGAAGTGCTGAAACTGATTGGTGAAGATGCAAACGGAGTTAAATCAAAATTGAACCTTTCCGACGAAGAATTAAATCGCTGGAAAGACATATCCACAAAGCTGAATATTGTTATTTCACCGGAAGGGATTATCTCTCAATACGATGGCTATTTTGATCTGAAAGAGCTTGACTGGGATTACTACCGCCAGAAATACGGCAACATTTATCGCCTCGATCGCATCCTTAAGGCTGAAGGGAAATCGGCAGATGAGTTTAAGGTTGCCAAGCAGGCCGATACCCTGATGGCTTTTTATAATCTTGATGATGCCGAAGTCCGTGAAATTCTGGAAGAACTCGGATACAGGATGAAGGATGGATATCTGAAAGATAACCTGGTTTACTACCTTGCCCGGACTTCACACGGCTCGACCCTCAGCCGGGTAGTGCATGCACTGCTGGCCAATATGATCGGCGACCGTGAACTAAGCTGGGAACTATACCAGGATGCCCTCAGCAGCGACTACAACGACATACAGGGTGGAACAACCGCCGAAGGGATACATCTGGGTGTTATGGCCGGCACAGTGCTGATTGCCATTTATGCTTATGCAGGGCTTAACCTCAGGGGTGAACACATACGGATAAATCCGAACCTGCCGGATGCCTGGAAAAGTCTTAAATTTGGTTTTTCATTCAGGGGTAACCGCATGAGTCTTGTCGTGAAGAAGGATGAAATTGAAATTAAGTCTCTGAATCAGGCTGTGGACACACTCACTTTGGAGATTTCGGGTAAAATTTACCTTTTGAATAAAAATTGTGAACTTAAAGTAAAGCTTTAAATAAGCTAACTTAATTAACTGTAATATAAACTCTGAGTATGCTCAACGACATTTTATTACTCAACAAAAAGCACGAAAATGCTGCCCATACCATCCTCGAGAAGATGATGGAAGACCGTAAAGGAAAATATATCATCACCATTTCGGGTGAAGTGGAAACCGGGAAATGTGAAGTTGCTCACATGCTTGGACGGCTTCTGAAAAAAGAGGGTCTGAAGACCAAGCTGCTGAATATGGATAATTACTACAAGGTGCCTCCCGCTGAGCGGACTGAATGGCGTAAGAAGCATGGGATTGAATCGGTTGGATACGATGAGTACGACTGGGATATGATCAACAAGAATATCAATGATTTCAGGATAGGCGATAAGTCAACATACCCTTCTTACGACTTGTTTACCGGAGAGATTGATATCATTTCTACAAATTTTAAAGCGATTGATGTGCTGGTTGTTGAGGGTTTGTATTCCGTCAAAATAGATGGTGCTAACCTGAAGGTTTTCATTGAGAATACCTATCACGAAACCATGGAAGAACAGATTTTGTCAGGAAAGGAAGAACTCGATGAATTCAGGATGCTGGTTTTGGAGCGCGAGCACCTGGTAGTCCAGTCGCTGAAACCCCTGGCCGATTTTTATCTTGATTTTGATACAGCGAGTGAGATTTTTCACTACTAATCAACCTCAACCTCAAAGCTTCGGCTCCCCCGCATCCACTCCGTTTCTGCGGGGCAAGCTGCTCAACTCATCGCCTCAACCCTGTCTGACTGGCTAACTAATTTTTCTTTTAAAACTGAATTGTGAGCCAGGAAGGCTCAACCTTAACCTTAACCTTAACCTTAACCTTAACCTTAATCTCAACCTTAACCTTAACCTCAATACTATGCTGGGCGATGTATTGCTTATAACTGAGAAGCATGAAAATGCTGCGAAGGAAATCCTTCCAACCATCCTGAAAAACAGGAAAAATAAATACATGATCGCTGTTTCCGGCGAATCAGGGTCGGGTAAAACCGAGCTTTCGCATGTATTGGCCAAAATGTTGCGAAAGGAGGGTATTGTTTGCAAACCTATCCACATCGATAATTACTATCGCATTCACCCGCTCGAACGGACTGAATGGCGTAAGAAAAACGGGATCGATACGGTTGTTGGACTGGGTGAGTACGACTGGGATACCATTTACAGAAACATCGATGATTTCAAAAACGACCGCACTTCAACCATGCCCTGCATTGACCTGGTGACAGAGCAGGTTGATCACCTGACCACCGATTTTAAAGGGGTAGAAATGATTATTGTTGATGGCCTCTATGCAATTAATACCGAAGGCATCGATCTGCGGATTTTTATCGGGCTTACCTATCATGAAACCAAGAAGGCACAGGTTGTGCGTGGCAAAGAACCTCAGAATGAATACCGTATGCAGGTGTTGGAACGCGAACACCAAGTGGTTCAATCGCTCAGGAGTAAAGCTAACATCTTCATAAATAAGGAATATCAGGTGGTCCCTGTTTAATTGCGGATTTCGGATTTCGGATTGCGGATTGCGGATTTCGGATTTCGGGTTTCGGATTTCGGATTTCGGATTTCGGATTTCGGATTGGGGTTTGGGGATTGCGGATTGCGGATTGGGGGTTTCAAATTGCGGGTTTCGTATTGCGGATTGCGGATTGCGATTAGCAAATTAACTGATTAGCAGATTAGTTGATTAGCTGATTTAAGATTTCGGATTTCTCACAACTCATAACTCACTACTCACTTCTGACTTCCGACTTCCTACTTCGGATTTCGGATTTCGGATTTCGGGTTTCGGATTTCGGATTTCGGATTTCGGGTTTCGGATTTCGGGTTTCGGATTTCGGATTTCGGATTGCGGATTTCGGATTGCGGATTGCGGATTTCGGATTGCGGATTTCTGATTTCGGATTTCTGATTTCGGATTGCGGATTTCGGATTGCGGATTTCTGATTTCGGATTTCTGATTTCGGATTTCGGATTTCGGGTTTCGGGTTTCGGGTTTCGGATTTCGGATTTCGGATTGCGGATTTCAGATTGCGGATTTCTGATTTCGGATTTCTGATTTCGGATTTCTGATTTCGGATTTCGGATTTCGATTAGCAAATTAACTGATTAGCAGATTAGTTGATTAGCAGACTAGTTGATTAGCTGATTAGCTGATTAGTTGATTAGCAGATTAGCTGATTAGTTGATTAGCTGATTTAAGATTTCGGATTTCTCACAACTCATAACTCACTTCTTACTTCTGACTTCCGACCTCTGATTTCGGATTTCGGATTTCGGATTGCGATTAGTAGATT
>JBBQIQ010000042.1:0-26539 GCA_038325075.1 Bacteroidales bacterium
CTTTCGGGAAGGCACCTTCTGAAATCTTTGACAACTTCTGCCAGCAGGCTGCCAATGCTGCTTCTATCGGTCAGGTGCACAAAGCAGAACTAAAAGGGCTTAATCTGGCCGTTAAAGTTCAGTATCCGGGCGTAGCCGACAGCGTTACATCCGACCTGAAACTGGTTAAGCCCTTTGCCCTTCGTTTGATGAATATCACGGAAAGTGATTTCAAACTCTATATGTCGGAAGTTGAAGACCGGTTGCTGGAAGAAACAGACTATCGCCTTGAATTAAAGCGCTCGATCAGTATTTCAGAGGCCTGCATAAAAGAAGGTATTTCCGGCATCAGCTTTCCTGCCTATTATCCCGAACTTTCGGGCGACCGCATCATAACCATGGATTGGATGGACGGCATGCATTTGAAGGGATTTCTGGAAACCAACCCAACACAGGAGATTCGGGACCGTATTGGTCAATCGCTGTGGGATTTTTACGATTTCCAGATCCATTGTCTTCGCATGGTTCACGCCGACCCGCACCCCGGTAATTTTCTTTTCAAAAGCAATGGCAGCCTTGGCATCATCGACTTTGGCTGCGTTAAAGAGGTTCCTGACGATTTTTATCAGAATTATTTCAGACTTCACACACCCGGGGCATTAGACAACCATGAACTTATGGTAGAACTGTTTTATCTGAATGAATTTATCAGTGAAAGTGACAGTGAATCTGACAAGAAGATGTTTATTCCTCTTTTCCGGGATATCATCGGACTGATGGGCAAGCCATTTTTCGCCGGGGAATTTGATTTCGGGGATGATGATTTCTTTCAGAATATTTATAACCTCAGCGAATCGTTGTACAACAACAAGGATGTCCGCAAATCAAAGACTGCCAGGGGTTCAAAACATGCACTCTACATCAACCGTACCTATTTTGGCTTGTTTATGCTGCTGCACGAATTGCGGGCAAGGGTTGTTACAAAAAGCAGGTATCAGGGTTAAGGTTGGAGGTCAGAGGTCAGAGGTCAGAAGTCGGAAGTAGGAAGTAGGAAGTAAGAAGTCAGAAGTCAGATGTCAGCCCTTCGACAAGAACTCAGGGACCGAAGTCAGAGGTCGGAGGTCAGAAGTAGGAAGTAGGAAGTAATCCGAAATCCGCAATCCGAAATCCGAAATTGAAGTAGGAGGTCGGAGGTCGGAATTAGGAAGTCAGAAGTCGGAAGTCAGAGGCCGAATGTCAGAAGTAGGAGTAAAGACGCAATGCTTGCGTCTCCGTTCCAAAGTCAGTGTTACGAAGTCGATGTAGGAGGTAAGAAGTGGGAGGTCTGAAGTGGGAGGTCTGAAGTCAGAGGTCGGAGGTCCGAGGTCTGAGGTTAGAATTGAGCGTTAAGTTTTGAGTCGCGGGTAATTGATAATTTCCATTTTATTAGGCCGAATCTCTTCTCAGACATTGGACAATGGACATTGGAAATTGGTAATTGGTGTTTTTACGCTATACTCTCAGCCTTTTATCTTTATCAGGCGGGATTAACTGGTAAAAAAATCCATCTTCAGTACCTGTCCCTTAATCTCTCAGTCACTCAATCACTCAGTCTCTCAGTCTCTCCCTCTCTAAGTCACTCAATTACTCAGTCTCTCAGTCTCTCCCTCTCTAAGTCACTCAATTACTCAGTCTCTCAGTCTCTAAGTCTCCCCCTCTCTCCCTCTCTAAGAGTCACTCAATCACTCAATCACTCAGTCTCTCAGTCTCTCCCTCTCTAAGTCACTCAATTACTCAGTCTCTAAGTCTCCCCCTCTCTCCCTCTCAAAGAGTCACTCAATCACTCAGTCACCTTGTCCCTTCTTCAGGAGTGCCCCAGTGTATCTTCTTCCCGGGTGGTCCAATCGTAGTGATAGAGTCCATCAAGCAGGCGTTTTTGCTTTTCCTCAGGTGATAGCTTTTCGTATTCTTTTTTCTCAGCTTCGAATTTTGCTTTTTTCACTTCTTCTACCCTGTGGATTTCGTCGAGGTATTTCTGTTCAACCTTGCACCTCAGAAAATCTGCTGCTGCTGAAGGAAAAAGTTCCAGCAACAGCTCCTCTTTTTCATCAGCAGCCAGTTTTACATCACCATACTCAGCAAAAACACGATTATCCTGTTTCTTATAAAATCGGGTGCTATACGGGACTTCTTCCTTTACCCCGGCAATACTGAATCTGAACTCAGGGTCAACTGGTATTGGAGTTTTACCATAAATCCCCTTAACAAGGTTAACAAACTGAATGGATTTGGTTGTGTATAGCGGCAGTCCTTTTGATTCATCCACAGCGCAACTTACTGACTGTGCAGCTAGAATTTGCCGGGCAGGCATTACCAAAGCCGGGCACCCGGCATCCATACGAACTTTAGGGATAAGATCCAATGCACGAGGCAGTAGTTTTTCAAGCTTAAGTTGCTTAAGCTGTTCATGCATGGCATTATACATTACATTTGGAACTTCGGCATCCTTAACCTTATCATCGGGCTCCGGGAAATTGAAATACCGCTCTATTGAAGAGCAAACACCGAGCAGGTCATCCTCTTTTTCTGACTTGGCAAAGGCAATTGCCATCTCGAACATTTCATCAATATCGCGTGGAAGTTTGTCGCGCGAAATATTAAACTCACGAGGCAACTGCTTATGCAGATCAAATTCGGCCAATTCGAGTCTGATTTCCCGTAGAATAGCATCTATATTAATGACTGCATCGCGGTTAACGCCGGTATCAATGCCCAGTTTATCGCAGAAAAGCTGAATAATTTCATAGGAGGATCCGGCCGACCCACCGGCAAAGGGCATTATGTTGGTATCAACAATGTCGGCGCCATTTACAATGGCCATAAGTGTAGAAGCAAGTCCATAACCGGCGGTACTATGAGTGTGAAAATCAACCGGCACATCCAGGTGCTTTTTAAACAACCTGACAAGCCGGCCGGCTCTCTGAGGAGATACAAGTCCCGCCATGTCTTTAAGTGTAATGATATCAGCGCCCATCTTCTGCATTCTGAGGGCAATATCCAGGTAATAATCATCGGTAAAAATTCTGGTATTTAATGGTTTGGCCTGAAGTAATGCCTTCAGCTTTTTAAACCTCGAAAAATAGGGGTCAACCGTATAGCAAATTGCACAATCTGCAATTCCCCCATTTTCCTTAACAGATTTTATGGATGATTCAATATTAGCTATATCGTTAAGAGCATCAAAAATGCGCACAATGCCAATCCCAGACTTTATCACATTTCTGGTGAAGCCGTCAATAACATCATCCGGATATGGTTGGTATCCAAAAAGGTTTCTGCCCCTTGAAAGAACAGTCAGTTTTGAAACATCACCAACAACTGCTTTGATCTTTTCGATGCGGTCCCAAGGATTTTCATTCAGAAAACGCATCATTGTATCCGGAACATCGCCCCCCCAAACCTCAATAGCATAGAACCCGGCTTCGCGGTAGAAAGGCAGTACACGGTCAATCTGCTGCTGGGTCATGCGGGTAGCGAACAGTGATTGCTGTCCATCACGTAGAGTTATGTCTCTGATTAGCAATTTTTTGCTCATGTAGTATAACTATTTGTCAGTGGTATTGATCTGGTTTTCTATCAATAGCCTGGTAAGAATTGTTATTTTATTAACAATGCAAAGTTAGAGAGTTTAGTATTCGATTTTATAAGGCAGCAAATATTTTAAGAATTGGGCCCTGTAAATTCACGACTTTCTGAAACCTCAAAATTTCTATCTTTGATCACCGCACCAAATATCCCATTTTTAAGAACCCAATCACGTTTCCCCGATTATTATTCTTTACGATATGAAACTGGCTCCTGAGAACCTTGAAAAGATTGGTTATTTGCTGCTTGACACATTGGAACATAAGGAACTCGTTCCATTTGTCAGGAAACACCTCTACCGTTTCCGTTTCTGGCCGCTGTTTTACTTTGGCTTTAGCGTCTTCATGTTGGCTGTTATTGGTACAATGTTTGGCAATGGTGTTGCTTCTTCCACGAAATTTAATTTTTCCGATGCTCTTGGGAATACCGCACTCGGATTTGCGCTGGCATTTCTGCTGATACCCTTGCATGAATACCTTCATGCCATTGCTTACCGTCTTTGTGGCGCAAAAGAGGTTTCCTACGATGCCGACCTGAAAAAAATGGTTTTTATGGCCATTGCCCACCACTTTGTAGCCGGTGCAAAGGAATTCAGGTTTGTGGCCATTGCTCCATTTGCCATAATCAGTTTACTGGGATTTGCCACAATTCCATTTCTTACAGGATATCAAGTTTATATCGCGCTGGGGCTTATTTTTACCCATGCCGCTTTTTGCGGTGGCGATTTTGCTATGCTGGCCTATCTTGATTTTCACAAGGATAAGGATGTTGTAACATGGGACGATAAAGAAAACAAGGTTTCTTATTTTTATTGGAAGCCCAAAATAACCTGACAGTCAGGATGACATGAGGGTTTGAAGAAAAACTGAAAGGTCAGTTGGATGGATACTTTTTGGATAAGGACTGGAAGCACAATAGAATACAGCCTGACAGAAAAAGTGGCCGGCGCATCTGGCACCAGCCACTTTTCTGACTCCCACTGCGAGCAGAGAGAGGATCTGCTACCGGAACTTTCTGCAAAAAAATAATCACTGTGAAAAATTAATCAGGCAACTTCCTTGAGGAAGTTATTCTGATCTTTTTCCTTACTGAACTAAATCCGCTTCAGCCGCCTGCAATACCTCTTTTGTGTCACTGTTATAAACAAATGCAACGACTTCACAGTTTTCGGGCACAAATCCACTGTTAAGTGCATAAGTGAAGGATTTAATGACCGGCGCAGGGTAAGTGGAACCGGCGTATGTAACCTGGGTACCCCAGGTTGAAGTGATAGCCGCCCTCAGAACATGGTTATGGACATAATCGGGGATAACAGGAACAATGCCAATGGTAGCATCGTTATTTCGCTGAGGTTTAACGATTCCGCTTTCGGTGAGTACTACAACCAGGTGCAGACTTATATCAAGCTGTGAAAGAAAAGTGGTGGTTATTTCAGTCGAAAGCTGTCTTGTACTGGCGTTGTATTGATTGCTGATGGCCAGGTCAAGTTCAGGTTCACCGGCAAGCGCTGTGCTTATGGCTCCTCCCCATGCAGAAGGCGAAAGAATGTGATTGCCGGGATAACCTTTACGATTGACCAGCCCGTTGGGGTTGCCTACATTGCTGATTCCAAAAAATGAATCCCACGCAGTACCTGCATCGGTACGAAAGTCATAGGTAAAATCACCGCCTGATGTAGGGTTGGCAAAACCACCCGCATGGATGGCCAGTACAACCAGCCTGTCGCCGTAAGTAGTTTTTAATCCCTGCGCAATTTTTGCTGCTTTGGGGCAGTTTACGCAGGTGTGGCCGGTATAATCTTCAAGTAGCACCCGTTTTGTTACTCCACCGGTGGTATCATTTCCACCGGATGCAGCTTTTTTTGTAAAAGGCTCATCAATTTTATCACAGGCCACAAGCAGAAAGATACCTGCCAAAAGAATGGCCATTGATTTCAATTTAAATAGTAGGGTTGTTGCTGACATTGGCTCCTTTTTAATGTTTAATGAATGCTTAGAACGAACTGGTAAGTGTTAAAGATAGTCCGTTAGATGCGGGAACAGTACGGCAAACACCACCCACACAAACTATCCCTTCGCGCTGTTTTCCATAAGTGAGCGATAAGCGGTTTGAGCCCTGGGTATAACCAGCCGACAAGGTTGGATAATGAAATCGCCTGTCTTTATCAGGGTTGCCATAATTAAACTGATCGGAAAAAGTAAAAAACCATTTTGGCGCAATGCTGTATTCAACAAGGTATTGAAGCCAGTCGCCTTCATCCTGCTTTGTTGCAAGGTGCTGTACTTCTATCTTTATGGCATTTTTAAGATCATATTTATAGGTAATTTCGGCAATCAGGATGTGTGCCTTTACCAGTGGTTCTCCCGGATGGCCTTCAATAACATCAATGTTGTAATTCAAATAAACATAGGATAACAAGGCCTTGTATTGGTTGTTAAACTTACGTTGAAGCTCAATATTCAAATCCTGAAAGTAGAGCTCATCGCCAAAGGTAAAGAATGGCGAACTATAACCCACAGTGCCTGACTGTCCGATGGAAGTTTCACCTTCGGCAATTTCTCTTTTTATTGAGGTTATACGGGAAAAATTTACAGCAACATCAGTTCCGTATTTGCCACCAATTTTACTGTCTTTTATAATTTTATAGTTGACCTGACCCTGAAGTGCCATTTCACCATTGGGCTGAGTGGCATAAGGATACATGGCAGAAAGACTGTAGGCATGCTGGCGGGTTAGTGCCGGAAGATAATTGATATCGAGCGAATTACCAGTTTCTGTGCGTTTCGATTTAAAACTCATATTGTCGGTCCGTTTGGCTGAGGCTATGATTCCAAATCCCTTTTGTGAATAAGATGCCTGCAAAAGCAAAGACTCGCCGTTTTTATAAATAAAGTTGTTGACAGACGTAGGGTCATTCATTTTATTGGCATACTCTCCGTCTAAGTTAAACCCACCGTGGTTGATATTGAACCGGGTAGCCCAGGAGGCCACGTTAGCCGGAAGTATTAACATAGCAGTATCGTTGGCCATTATCTCCTCAAGCGGCTGATACTTGCTTACAAAACTTCCGCCAAGAGTAACACGGGTTTTGCATTTACCTTCCTTATCAAACAGTTCGTTCAGGGCAAACTCTCCGTCAAGACCACGAACAATGCCGGGCCCTTGTTCCCAGAAAAACCGCTGGGTTCCGATCAGGCCTTTGAGGGTAACTCCCTGATAAGGGGTGAATTTTACTTTTACACCTTTGAAAGCATTGTCGTAACCAAGGTTGCGTTCCTCGTAACTACGTAGCACCATGCCACTGCCAAACTGTTCATAGAAATTGCCCACCGTTATTTCAAACTGCTCATTTCTCCATGAGCCGAACCAGTAGGGAACTCCGCTTCCTTTGTAACGGGGATCGTAGCCAAGAATCGGATTCAGATAGGATTCGAATCGAAGCCCGGCGTTGAAATTTCCATTGGAATAGAGAAGGTTGGCAAATGCATTCATGCGTATCTTCTCTTCAACCTCATAAGCTCCGATTGCTGAATCGGCTCGGTAAACCTGGGCATCGAGCTGGAAATTACCGGTTACTTTGCCACCTTCCAAAAAGTTTTGGGCACCGGCGCTAAAGCATGATAACAGTATTAAAACCGTGGCTAAGGAGAGCGTGGATTTTAGATTCAAAACGTTTGATTTTTAAGTTTAATTGATTTTGTGGATGATAATCAGATTTGCATTAGTCTCCATCTATCTGAATTTCAGGCAAGTCAACTCCTGATTTTGTCAGCGGAACAGATATGCCTGATGTAGTATTAATGGGATTCAATGGCTTCGCCGGCATTGAGTTTGCGTACCATATCTATCAGTTGCAGTTCACTGCCTTCGCTGAAAGAGGTGTGCTGCCACACAATTTCTCCTTTCCCGTTTAAAAGGAAGGTGTGCGGGATCATGTTAACATTCATCGCACGCTTAAAGTCGCCATTGGCATCCAGTAAAACTTCGTATTCCCAGCCTTTTCCGTTAACGGTGGGGCCAACTTTTGAAGATGACCGCGAATCATCAATCGAGACAGCGATAAGTTTAACACCCGTTTCTTTTACCCAATCGCCGTAAACATCAGCTATGGTAGTCAGTTCGTTGATGCAGGGTTTACACCACAATGCCCAGAAACTGACAATCATAGGCTTGCCATTGTTACTTAATTCAGCAGTATTGATTGTTTTCCCATCAAGGCTTTTTACAGTTACTGAAGGCAGTTTTTTACCGGATTGTTCCGTTTCCTGAGCTATAGCAGCGGAGAAAAGAAAAGTTAATGAGAGAAGGAGCGCTATGTTTTTCATTGCTATGATGGATTTTGGGATATGCGTTTATTTTTCAATTATCGTGCCTGAATCAGACAATATAAACTTCAAGAATTTTTGAGGAAACGGCAGGTATCAGGTCAACCCTGTCAATTCCGGCCGGAAGCAATATGGCCTCACCCTGCGAAATACTGACCTGTGCTTCGGTTCCTCCACTGTGTACTACGTTAACAGCGCCTTCAACACAAACATAAATTACAAATGAGTCAAGCTCACTGTAATCCTTGGCCAGTGCCTTGTCAATTTCGATCAGGTTGGTAGTGAAAAAAGGGTTGGTTACCAGGTTGGCTGTACCGTTTTTCTTTGGCTCATATTTCGATTTGTAATCATCGTAAACATTAAAATCGATCGCATCCAGCGCTTCCTCAATATGAAGTTCACGCGATTTGCCTTCGCTGTCAACCCTGTCCCAATCGTAAATACGGTAGGTAGTATCTGATGTCTGCTGTATTTCGGTCAGAAAAATTCCAGGGCCGAGGGCATGAACCCTGCCTGCCGGCATATAAAATACATCTCCTTTTTTAACCTTTTCAAAATTCAGTATTTCGCGAAGGCTTTTGCTTTGAAGATGTTTAACATAGGTCTCTTTATTTACCTTACGGCTGAATCCGCTGATCAGTTCCGAGCCGGGATCGGCGGCCAGAATGTACCACATTTCCGACTTTCCGTATCCTATGTTGCGCTTTGCAGCGAGTTCATCATCGGGATGCACCTGTATAGACAGATACTCGGCTGCATCGATAAACTTAACGAGTATGGGAAATTCATCGCCGAAACGCTCATAAACGCTGTCGCCTACAAGGTCGCCCATATATATTTCGACCAACTCATTCAGATCGTTACCCGCCAGAAACCCATTCAAAATTTCCGTCTGGTTTCCTTCAACCCCCGACAATACCCAGGCTTCGCCACAATTGGGCAATGGTGCAAAGTCGATTCCCAGAACCGACTTAATTTTACTTCCACCCCAGATTTTGTCTTTTAAAACCGGTCTGAATTTAAGTGGATATAGCTGATTTTCCATTGTTTCTCTAAAGGATTCCAGGTGTTGTACACATTCACTGCGGGGTAAAATTACAATTAAATTCATTCATTCAAATACTCATTAACTTATTGGTAATTTTGCCGGACAATGGTTTCGTGAATTTTTAATTTTTTTTAATAAGTTAATTATTTGTGAGGCCTGACAATTAAACAATGGCAGAAGAGCATAGAAAACACCTTAAAAAGCCTGAATGGCTTAAGATTAAACTTCCGGGTGGAAAAAATTTCACCCGGGTCAAAGAAATTGTCGACGGAAACAAACTTCATACCATTTGCAGCAGCGGGAACTGCCCCAACATGGGCGAATGCTGGAATGCCGGTACCGCAACTTTTATGATAATGGGCGATATTTGTACCCGTTCCTGCCGGTTCTGTGCAACCAAAACAGGCAGGCCTTTAGCGCTGGATAGTGACGAACCCTTAAAGGTCGCCGAATCTATAAAAATGATGAAGCTCAAACATTGTGTCATTACCTCGGTTGACCGCGACGATCTTCCGGACGGAGGCGCGGTGCACTGGGCTGAAACCATTCAGCAGATAAAAATTGTAAATCCCTGTGTAACCATCGAAGTTTTGATTCCTGACTTTTCGGGCAATACCGATCAACTTAATCTGGTTATTGCCGAGAAACCGGAAATAATCTCCCACAATCTGGAAACGGTAAAACGTCTCACTCCGGTGATTCGCAGTGCAGCCCGCTACGACCGAAGCCTTCAGGTGCTGAAACACATTTCTGCTGCCGGCGTAATCGCTAAATCTGGCATTATGGTTGGAATAGGCGAAACCGAAACAGAGGTGTTTGAAACAATGGATGATTTATTGGGTGCCGGGGTAAAGATTATGACCATTGGCCAATACATGCGACCAACCATGGAACACCTCCCGGTTGAAGAATATGTAACTCCTGCGATTTTCGAAAAATACCGGCTTGCTGGTATCGAAAAAGGATTTCGCCACATTGAAAGCAGGCCGCTGGTAAGATCTTCGTACCACGCTGAAAAGCACGTGGAATAATTGTCCGGAGATTATATTTCAACTGCTAAATCAGCGGTGTTTTGATATCTGCTGTTATCGGTATATTTTCAGTGACATCCTATGTGGTAATATTATCTTATGGCGTATTTAAAATTCCAACATTTGCCACTATTCCTATTTAAGTGTCTTTCGTTTGTTTTCAAACATTAGACACTTTTATTACTTTAGTGTCTTTCGTTTGATAACTAACACAAACTAAAACTTCTTAAACAAACGCTTAAAATTTGTAGCCATGTGGAATTGTAAAAAAACATCAGGGATACGACGTGTCGTTATAACAACCGGTAGGGACACGACATGCCTTTTCCCTACCGGTTGTTATTTCATTACAGGACGTTGCATGCAACGTCCTGCTACCAAACAATTGTGACCACTGATTTTGCAGGCACTGTATAACTGAAATTATTTTTATGCTGGCTCACCGTAAAAGCCTTTTCGGCATTACTGTCGTTACAGGCCACCAACACTTTTGTTCCATCGGTATTCTGAAATCCGACAGCCGAAAAGCTGGAAAGTGTCTGGGGCACGGTAGTTGCAATTCGAACAGCACCGGGCCTGACAAATTTAGAGAAATGGGCAATGGAATAATATTCTTCGTTTTTGGTAACCTGACCGCTGACGGAGTTGATGGTGATTACACCCCGGCAGTTGTTGCAGCCATTGTTTTGTGGCCCCCAGTTTTCATCCAGGGCAAGGTTCCAGAGTAGTGCATTTTTTGACCAGTTACGGGCAGTCCCGATAAAGATATTGTTCATATTCCACATCAGGTTATCTGAAAAATTGCCGGCCCAGGCACCTCCTGAAATTTCAGTAAAATAAAGACCTTTTTCGGGATGGGCACTGTGGACCGCACTCATGGCTGATACATCACCGGCATAGGCGTGAAATGCTGAACCGGCCACATATTTTGCAGCATCCGGTGAATTCAGGATGGTGATTGGATACTGGGGATTGTCCCAGTTATGATCGTAAACAATAATCTTCGTCGTAATTCCGGCTGCTTCAAACTTCGGGCCCAGTGCCGTCTTGATGAAATTTAGCTGTTCGGCCGGCTGCATCTCCATGCATGGATAGTTTGCCGTAAAATACAGGGGTTCGTTTTGTGGTGTAATGGCATCAATGGTAATTCCCTCATTTTTCATAGCCTGAATATACCTGACAAAATAGTTGGCATAGACTTCGTAAGAGGCCGATTTTAATTTTCCACCCTTCAGGCTGCCGTTGGTTTTCATCCAGGCCGGCGGACTCCAGGGGGACCCCATTAGTTTGATGTCAGGCGTAATCTGAACGATTTCCTTTAATACCGGAACCACATCATTCATATCCTGCGCCAGTGAAAACTGCTGAAGATCATAATCTGTCTGACCGGAAGGTAAGTCGTTGTAAGTAAAATCGGACAATGAAAAATCGGAAGCGCCCATCGTTAAACGCAAATATGAAATCCCGATTCCGGTTTCAGGATTAAAAAGATCATTTAGTAAAGTTTGTCTGGCACCCAGACTAAGCTTATTGTTAATCAGGTAAGCCGACGATCCTGTTAAAGCAGCGCCATAACCTTCCACTTCCTGAAAGGTTGAAGAAGTATCCAGACTTATTACAGGGAACGTAGCAGAAGCCAGAGGTTTGATAGCCAATTCGCCCTCTTTGCTGAAAAGTTTACTTTTGTCACCTTTGGTCAGGTAAACCTTTGCTTTGGCAGTTGCAACCACAGGTGGGTCTTCCGGATCAGGGTTGTCCTTTCCGGCGCAGCTTATCAGTGTTGTCACCATTCCAATGGTAAGGAATATTTTTACCGGAAAATTGAATGCCGGAAAATTGTGCAGGAGATTTTTCATTTAGCTGGTCGTATCAGTAATCGCTTTCAAAGGTATGCAGAAGCATTCAATAAAAATGAAGAGACGCATTGCACAGCATCTCTTCATTTTTCAATTTATTCTACGCTGGTTAGTATCCCGGATTCTGGACAAAAAGGTCATTTTTGTCCATTTCTGATTGCGGAATCGGCCAAAGCAAACCATTTTGTGTCAGGTTATAACCAAAAGGTGAACCATCTTGTCCGACGGCAGCATTCACCACGGCAATTGCCCTTCCTGTCCGTTTCAGATCAAACCAGCGATGGCCTTCGAAAGCAAGTTCAAGCCGGCGTTCTTTCTCAATTGCCAGACGCATAGCTTCTTGAGAAGAGGCAGTGGTGTTGGGGAGATCAACCCTTGACCGGAGCTGGTTAACAAGGTCTGCGGCTCCACTTAAATCACCCAGTTCATTCAATGCTTCTGCTTTAAGCAAAAGGATATCTGCCAAACGGATGATGATATAGTTCTGAGGGCTTGGAGAAGTAATAATTCTGTACTTATTCAGGAAGGGATAATGTGTCTGGGGCCAGTTGGCATCTGACCATTTTCCGGTTACATCACCGAAAAATATCGAAGAATTCATCCTGATCAGGTCGTTTTCATCCTCGAATGCTTTAACCAGGTCGTTGGATGGAATGTTGAACTTTTTCCAGTCAAATCCGCGGAACATGGATGCTCCCCAATTGCCATCGGTATTGGTTCCGGCATAGTTAATTTCAAAAATGGCCTCCGGGGAATTTTCATTCTCATTGTTCCACAACATGTCGTAATCCGGTAAAAGGCTGTAACCGCCATTAATAACCGCGTCGCAGTATTCCGACACTTTGCCCCAATTGTGGGGCTCAATGGTCGCATAAACTTTAGCCAGCAATGCATTGGCAGCTCCTTTGGTTGCATAACCCTTGTGCAGATCCGATGATTTCACATTATCCCTTGCATAAACCAGGTCGGCGATTATTTGCTCAAAAACCTTTTCTTTGGGAGCTCTTGTAGGGAAAAGCTGGGGATAAATAACCGGTAGAAGTTCAGCACTGATCCTGGTTACAGGAATAAGCTGCAACGGAATGTCTCCCCATAGCTGCACCGCCTCGAAATACATCATTGCCCTGATAAACGAAGCTTCGCCCTTTATCTCTTTTTTCCGTTGATCTGAAAGCCCCGGATCAGGAACAAAATCTACATTGCTGATTACGATGTTCGCTTTACCAATGGTACCGTAAAGATATGCCCAATCACGGCTAACATTGCTGTTGGTGGCATTAATCGCGTAATCATCAATCTGAAAATTGGCAGGATTATCTGCTCCGGCATAAGCATCGTCGGACTGAGCATCACCATTCACGAAATAGTCAAGCTCCCAGTATTCGTTCCTGTAATCACCGTAAACCCCTGCTAAAGCAGCTTCAGCATCATTCGCTGTTTTATAAACAGTGTCAGTTGGTTCAACGAAGATGCTGTTGTTAATTGGTTCACGTTCTAAAAACTTCTCGCAGGAATAAAAAGGGACGGCCAGAAGAAGTGCAAAAAGAATTTTAAATATATTTTTCATAACCGGAATTTTTAGAATTGAACATTTAAACCAACAATAAATGACCTTGACTGAGGATAGGTTCCATAATCAACCCCCATGGAAACCGAACTCGACCCAAATGAATTTACTTCCGGATCAAATCCGGTATATTTGGTCAGTGTGATCAGGTTTTGTCCTGTAACATAAACTGAAAGGTTTTTGATTGCCTTAAACTTCGGATTGTTATTTAAAACTGTGTAGGAAAGCGTTGCAGACTTTAGCCTGATATACGAACCATCCTCGATAAAACGGGTTGAGTTGTAAACGTTATCAACATTTCCGCCACCAACAGCTCTTGGTATATCGGTGATGTCCCCGGGGTTCTGCCAGCGATCCAATACGTCAACGGATTGGTTTTTGCTGTCAAACATACCCTCGAGATCTACCCTGGAAGCATTGAAAATGTCGTTGCCGTAACTTCCCTGGAAAAACAGGTTAAGGTTAAACTTATTGTAAGAAAAATTATTGGTGAACCCAAAGGTAAAATCTGGCATTCCGTATCCGATAACCTTGCGGTCACCCGGATCAAAAATACCATTGTCGTTCAGGTCGCTGTAAATGATATCTCCTGTTTCAGGATCAACACCTTCTGAAACATAGCCGTAAAATGCGCCCAAAGGCTGACCAACCTGAAGGATGTTAACCTCCTGGTTGTTGCTGTATATGCGGCCAAAGAAATATACCTGGGTATATTCAAGCTTTGTCACTTCATTTTGATTGAATGACATGTTGAAGTCAGAAGACCATTTAAATTTTTTGTCAATATTGATGGTACTCAGGTTAAACTCAAGCCCCTTGTTTACAATTTCTCCGGCATTGGTCTGAATGGTATTCACAGGCAAAGAACTGGTTAACTGAACGTTGAGCAACACATCTGAGGTCTTTTTGTAATACATGTCAAAATTAAAAATAAGACGGGAGTTAAACATGGCGAGGTCAAATCCGAGGTTGGTTTGAGCTGTGGTTTCCCAGCGAAGATCGGGATTTCCCAAGGATGATTGAGAAGAGCCCGGGCCTGAAAGCGGATCGGTCGGGGTACGGCGATAATAAGAATTCAAAGCATAACTGGCATAATCGGATATTCCTTCCTGGTTGCCATTTTTACCCCAACCGCCACGGATTTTCAGATCATTGATAACATTGATCCCCTGCATAAAACGCTCAGATGATATTCGCCAGCCGGCAGAAAAGGATGGCATGGTTCCCCAGTGGTTTGCCAGTTTTGAGGACCCGTCGCGGCGAATCGTGGCAGTGAGATAATACTTGTTGTTGTAATCATAAGTGGCCCGGCCAAAGAAAGAGGCAAGTGCCCAATCACTTTGCCAAGTTCCGCCGGTAAGTAACTGATTGGCAGCCCAGATTGTTGTAATCAGGGTATCATCAGGAAAATCAAATCCTTCAATATAGGTTCCATTACCGGTGTACTCCTGGATACTGGAGCCGGCCATAGCGGTTATGGTATGTTGATCAAACTTGGCTGAATAATCCAGCGTGTTCTCAAAAAGCCATACATTGGAATTCGTTTTATCAGACCGGCCAATCCCATGGTTCTGGCGACCAAAGTTGGTCATGAATGGGTCGAGATAATAGTCATACTGATGACTTGTGTTGTCAATCCCGGCCCTTGATTTGAAATGAAGGCCTTCCATCAGTTTAACATCTGCATAAACATTCCCGAAGATTTTATTGTCCTTTGATTTCTGGTCGGGGCCCTGAATGTAAGCTATCGGATTTTCCCAGGAGGGTTGGAATGGATTGGGGGCATAAATCCGTTCAATATTGTCATTGAACCAGTCATCTCCGCCTTTTTCCTGATAAACACTAAGAAAAGGAGGTGTGTTCAGGGCACTCATAATTACACCACCCCTGCCCGAACTTGAATTGTCAGGTGTGTCTTTGGTATTTATTGACATTATGTTAAAGCTGGTCCCGATTTTCAACCAGGTACGAACTTCGTTGTCGAGGTTAACCCTTGCCGAATAGCGATCGAAGCGGGCAGGAGCCACCATTCCTTCTTCACTCATGTAACCACCTGAAACAAAATATCTGTTTTTCCCATCTCCACCGGAGACTGAAAGCTGATAGGATTGCTGCTGACCTGTTCCGAAAGTCTTATCTTCCCAGTTGGTGTAATTTGTCCATGAAGGATCGAGAGGAACTCCGATTTCCTCCATCAGATCGCGGTACTGTGCGGTATTAAGTACATCTATTGATTTTCGGAGAGAAGTTGAACCATAGTAAGAATTGAAACTGATGACCGGAGTGTCGCTGTTGCCTCTTTTAGTAGTGATCAACACAACGCCATTGGCGGCCCTTGCCCCATAAATGGCTGAGGAAGAAGCATCTTTCAGTACAGTCATTGAAGCGATGTCCTGGGGCGTTACACCTGAAATGTCGGTCGTGGGAACTCCATCCACAACATACAATGGCTCATTGCCGGCTATAACTGAGGTAGCACCACGAACCCGGACTGCAAGGCCTGCGCCAGGTTTTCCAGAAGGCTGAATAACCTGCACCCCGGCAGCTTTACCCTGTAACGCCTGGGCTGCAGAAATAATAGGGCGGTCCTTTATTTCCTTTTCACCTACAACCACAACAGCAGTGGTCAGGTCTTTCTTTTTCTGGGCCCCATAGCCAATCACAACTACCTCGTTCAGAAGCCTGGTATCTTCAAGTAATACAACATCAATGGTTGACTGACCGGTTACAGTAATTTCCCGGGTTGTAAATCCGATGTAACTGAATACCAATATTCCACCACTAACATTTAAGCGATAGGCTCCATCAATATCTGTTACGGTGCCTGTTGTTGTTGCTTTAACCAGGATAGTTACGCCCGGTAATCCGGCGCCGGTATTATCCGTTACTTTTCCCGTAATGAGCATTCCCTGGGCCAAAGCGGACAGGGAAAGTAAGGAAAGGATGATTAATGTAAAAAGTTTATTCATTTTTATTGTTTTTATGATTTGGGTTTGTTTCTGTTCTGGTTTTAATAAAGGCAGGATGTTTAAATCTTCGCCTTAACAAATATAATACAACAAACAGGCTTTCAGAGTAGGCCGATTGTTAATAATGAAAATGTCCTCGTACAAAAACATTTTTCACTATCTCTCTGGATAACAGTTATTTCATTTTTAATTATTCAAGCTATTCCCGGGTATTCTTGTAAGTGTACAATGGACACAAAGGTAAGTATGAAATTATTATTGTGAACGTCTTACCTTATTTTTTTCAGAATGAATTGATAATTGCAATTTTACCCACAAATCAAGCCACTTGGCCATGTGCCATGGGTTGATCAGATTTTGAATGAAAACGAAAGAATGATGAATACCGATCTGTTTTCATAAATAGAGGGTTGGTTATTCTTGTCACAAAGAAGTGAAAGCCCCAAAAAAGACCTGCACCTGCCATAGACCAATATGTCTATAGCAGGTGCAGGGTAAGGGTAATTTATTTCTATTCGAAAAAGACTTCTCGTTATCTTAAAAATACCTTACTGCTGAACGACATCTTATCGGTGATAATCCGAACGAAGTAGATCCCCTCCGGAAGTTCAATACTGAAGGAAGCATTTGACCCGTTGATCCTGTGCTCAGCAACCATCTGTCCGTTCAGATTTATCATATAAACAGTACCTTTCACAACCTGATTCAACTCAAGGTTCACCGTTTTACCTACTGAATAGATTCTTCCGATTTCAGAAGCTGGCGAATCGATGCCAAGGGTAGTGTTCACTACCAGAACAGTTTCAAGACCGCCCAATGGGTTTTTTGTATCGACTGTACCCCAAATGCCATTTGCAGAAGTTTTATTACTTACGATTGCACCATTAGAGAGACTTCGCTCTTCCACACGCTGAACTCCGTTGGCATTAATGTTGGGAACGATCCCGCCCCATGCACCATTTGTTCCGGCGACATGCTCCGAATAGAACGGCGCATAAGTTGTGGAACCAGCAAAATCGACGCCTGAAGTTTCAACCTGAGTGCCATAAAGCGGGCGGCCGGTTCCGGCAGTGTTGTCATAAAGAAATACGAAATTTTTAGCTGTATATTCACTAATCCCTCTAATGGCGGTCCCCGTTGTGTCGGCCGACATGGTATTGAAACCCAGCACTTTTACGCTTTCTGCGGAAGTCAGGCGGGTTACTTCAGTCGTTCCACCAGCGCCATCGTTGAGCACTATCCGGACAAATAATTCGGCACCTGGTTTAAACCTGGTTGGATTACCGGTAGGTTCTGTTATAAACCATCCACTGAAATTACCGGAAGCATCGGTTGTAAATTCCCCGTAACCACCGGCAGATGAAAATGAAACTGCGGTTGTACGTGTAAAGGTACCTGTTGAGGCATCAACAAAAATGCAGTTTCCGGCACCGTTATAATCCGGCGCATCTGAACCCAGTATGATTGTATTGTAAAAACGATAGTTTGAGGATGGTAACAGGTTCGATATTGCTGCATGATATGCATAGGGGACGCGGCTATTATTTGGTACTGCACCCTGAATAAATTTCGGAAGAATGATTGAAGAAATGGCCGCCGGGTTGGTCATTGTAACACTTCCGCTTAAGGCAACACCAAGGTCGGAAGCTCCTCCGCCTGATACCGTTATATTGCCGCTGTAACTGCCTGAAGCAAGACCTGTTTTGAGCCTGACACTTACCGTTTCACCATTGAATGCGCCATTTGTGTAAGCAATTGTGAAATTTGAAGAAAAGGTTACCCCATCTGAAGAAATCTCAAAATCGGTGGGCGCAGTCACTGTTACTGAACCGGCAGCAGGGGTAAGGTTTAACCCACCAAGGTTTGTGGTCTGAATTTCTGAAGGGCCACCTCCAATAACATAGGTAAATCCGCTAAGGCTTGAAGGCATGGCCATAAGCATAGGAGAAGTGCCTGATCCGCTGAAGGTTACATTATCGTAACGGAGTGTACCATTAACGCTATAGGTTGAGCCAGAAGTTGCTGCAGCATATTCGGAACCGTCAAGAAATTCTGTAACTATCCTGATTGCAAAGGCTACATTATTGCCGGCCCCGCTGATAGAAGCAAAATTGGCTGAACGCTGGTACCAGGTATCGCCTGCATCGGCAATGAAACGGCCGTTGTCAAATCCTTTATCAACACCGGCAGCGGTATTGGAAGCATTTGCAGCATTTGCAACAAAGTTAACCCAGTCTGTTCCGTTGAGCGTGTACTGCAACCGCACCCGGTTAGACGATGTGTTGCTGTGGCGACCATCCCAAGAAACCTGAAAGCTGCTATACCCGGACGTGGATGTTACAAATTCGACCCCTGCTGTGCCGGAACCTGTTCCCTGTGCAGGATAGCCAGCTGAATTCCAGGCTCTTCCACCGGTTCCTGTTCCGGTATAGCCTGTTGCAAAGGTTTCAGTTGTGCCACCGATCAGAGCGGCAGTCCCTGAACCGGTAGAAGGTGTGATCACATCGCCTTCAAAGGTCCACTGAGTAAAAGTGACCTGAGCTTGCGCTGTAAAGGCTACAGCGAGGAAAGCCAGCAATGAAACTGTTAATGTTTTAAAGTAGTTTTTTGTCATGATTTTGAATATTTGAAGATTAGTTGTTCCGGTAGTTACAAAGTCAATTCATAAAAGTAAGTATTCCCCTTAAATAAAGTACAAAGTAAGTCAATTTTTATTTTACAAACCTGGAATCACAAGACAATAAAAACTTTTCCGGAGAAATTCTCATACTGGAACAAGTTAAGTTGAAACCCAAACAAACCCAGGTTGAGTGATTTGGGAAGAAAATCGCTCAATCTGGATTAAAATATGACTGATGGTGGACGGTTAATATTCAAACCATTTTTGTCCACGAAAAAGGCACTCAATCCAATACGGTTGGTGAATTGGAGAATTATTTTTATTGTATTTTAATTGCGTCTCCTGGTCTCTGTCTGCCCCCGGGCAGCCTGCCTGACGAGAGCCGGGGTTTGCGTGGTTCTTAACCTGTTGATGATAAAATCACTACATTTATACCATGATTGAAGAACAAGTTAAAATACATGATAAGTTCTCGGTTGAGATAAAACTGGGTTTCCTGGCACGTAAAAAGCAGGAAATAAGTGACTTTGCCGTGAATACCTGGATATTTATACCCAATAGCCTCGATATTAACCGGGTTACTTACCTGAAAACCGATTTTTATCGCGACCTGAAGTCAAACATAAGGCTGATTACCCCGGTTTACCTGTTGCGCGACATTGCTGTTAAAGACCGGGAACCTTTTGCCCTGATGGATAAATCGTTTCAGGAACTGGCCTCTGAGCCCACACGCACCAGAATCGCGGAATATGAGTACCATATCCGGATGTTTGTCTCGATACTTAAAAGCGCCTTGCGCCAGGAAATCAATCACATCCTGAGCAACGGAAGCGATAACGATCTGCAGTTTATGGTTGATTCTTACATCAGCAATGTAAGTTTGATTGCTGAAAACTACCGCAATCTCAGGCGTACAATAAATGTATCCACCATTAGCAGGGAACTGATGAACTATTACCTTTTCGGGGATGAGTTTCTGAGTAATCTCATTGAGCAACACTCGTTCAAATTACTGGATGGACTTGGGAAAAGCCTCGAATTGCCCGGCGACATTCATGCCAAACTCATGGGACTGATCAATGCAGAAGTAGGCTATAAGCATGACAAAGGCTACCCGGTGGTAGATAAGCACAGCCCTGACCGCAACCGCGATTTGGTTTTCAGGCTTAGCCTGCTTAAAAAATACGCGGAGAATGAGTTGTTTCTGAATGCCAACAAACGCCGCGACGGAGTCTGGATTGAGCAGGTTTACCTGAGCATAGCTGCAGGCATCTCAATGGTTTTTGCCACCGCCATCGCTTTCTCATTTCAACAGAAATTCGGCAACTTTACTATGCCGTTTTTTGTGGCGCTGGTGGTAAGCTATATGCTGAAAGACCGCATTAAAGAACTGGCAAGGTATTATTTCGCGCACAAGCTTGGCCGCAGGTTTTTCGACCACCGGACCGATGTCAGCCTGAGCAACCACAATATTGGCTGGAGCAAGGAGAGTATGGATTTTATCCCCGAAGTTAATGTTCCAACTGAAGTATTGAAAGTCAGAAACCGCTCTGCCATTCTTGAAGCCGATAACCGCAGCAACCGCGAGAAAATAATACTCTACCGCAGGCTGGTCAGGCTCAACCGCAAAAGCCTCGATCAGTGCAGCCAATATCCAACCAGTGGAATGAACGACATTATACGCTTTAATATCTCTAACTTTATCCAGAAAATGGATAACCCCATTGTACCTCTATACATACCAGGCGAAAACGGGAATATTGACATCGTAAAAGGAGAAAAAATGTATTACATCAACCTGGTCCTGCAATTCAAAAATGAAGATCAATTTGAATTTAAACGATACCGTATTGTAATGAACCGGAAAGGAATCAGAGAAATTGAAACGTTTTAAATTCTGAAATTAAAAATCCCTTTCTGATTCTGATATTTTTTATCCTGATGTTAATCTTTGGTTTGCAAGGCAGATCGCAGCATATCCGGTAAACGACAATATTTATAACCAGTTCAGTCAAAAGCATGGTAAATCTTGAAATCTGTGCGGAAAATTCAACTTCTGCAATAAGATTCCCTTGTATTTGGGTAATTATTTTTCCGGCTTTATTTTACACTAATTGCTGATATCAAGTCAGTTACACATAAAGTAATTAAATTATTAGGCGTACACCCAAATTTTTTGCCATTACAGGTTAATTATAATAATTAATTTCTAATTTTGTGTTAAACCTAACAAAAACCAACTATATATGAAAAAACCAATACTCATCATTTCTTTGTTAACCTTAAGCTTAGTTGGCTTCAGCCAGACTATGCTGTTAGAAGAGTACTTCAACGATCCTGTTAACATTCCGCCCACCTGGACTACAGTGGATCAGGATGGTGATGGTCACAACTGGTATGTTGACACTTACGATGCTGAAATATACCTTGTTTCTGCATCATGGGAAGATGATGTCGTGCTGACTCCGGAGAATTATCTGATTTCACCGCAGATTAACCTTTCAGGGCTGATAGGTACAGTAAAATTACGGTATACAATTCAGGTAGCAGATGAAGATTACTTCGCAGAGCACTATAAAGTAGCAGTTTCAACCACCGGTAATGCTGTTCCGGATTTCACAAATATTTTATTTGAAGAAACCTGTACTGCAAATGATTATTATGAAGTACCTCCTTTCTGGCACGAAAGAATAGTTGATCTTACCCCTTTTATTGGGCAAAGCATCTACCTTACCTTATGCCATTACAATTGCACCGACCAGTACAAAATACTGCTCGATAGCATACAGGTTTACAATCTGGATAATGTCGGCATCGGCAAACGGGATCTTATGAATCTTACTGTTTACCCGAATCCGGCAACGGAGAGGGTATATGTAAACGGTGAGTTTGAGAATGCCCGCATCACGCTCTTCTCGGCCGATGGACGTCAGGTTTATGCCACCGAAAATGAAAGCAGGCAGACATACATTAACGTTTCCAAATTTGAGCGTGGAATGTATCTGCTCCAGCTCGAAACATCCAAAGGGATTGTAACCAGAAAACTGGCCATTACCAATTAGAATTTATTGCTTAACACACATCAGAGGCTGCTTTTTAAGGCAGCCTTTTTTATTTATACCAGAATATCAGATTTACACTATGATACTTACACCCTTGTCGCCCAAGCCGTTGTTCCGGTTTGCACTGGCGTAAAAGGTGGTGGTGGTGAAGAATGCGTTGGAGTTTATGCCTGGAACAATGGTCAGCTTTGTGCTTATCTGCTATGCTTTTTATGCTTATTGCCAACTATCCATTATTAGTCAAGTTGGATTTGTTTCTTAAATGTGGCTTTTTGTAAAAACATTTGTCAACTTTCAGGCATAAATGTAAACTTCCATTCTCAACTGTATGGGAATTGAAGTTTCTATTGTAAACTTTTATTGACTAATTTTGCAAAAAGTGGTGAACGCAAAAGCAATAAGGATAATTTATATGAACCTGGGAAGCAGAATAGAGGAGCTGAGAAAACTAAAGGGCTTGTCCCAGAATGAGCTCGCGAAAAGAGCCGGGATTTCCCGTGAGATTATTGGCCGATACGAACGGAACGAAGCAACACCCTCGATTGATATTGCAAAACGGTTGGCCGATCTACTCGAAGTTTCTCTGGATTTTTTGGCCGGAAACACTGAGCAGGCCATTGACATGGCTACATTAAACAGGTTGAATGATATCAACCATCTGGCGCCATCAGACAAAAACCTTGTTTACGCTTTTTTAGATTCGTTTATCACTAAGGCTAAACTACAAAGTGTTTTACGTTAAAATCTTATAACTATGAATACGGAACATATTCAATTAAACAATCCGCTCAGTTTTAAGCAGGTCGTTGAAATTGTCAGGCAGCTATCACCTTCCGAGAAACAGCAGCTTAGTGAAGTGTTATGGACTGAACAAAACGTTGACGATATTGTAATCCCGGAAGAACACAGGCAAATAGTCCGGGAGCGGATAAAAAAATATGAAAACAACCCGGACAGCTATCTTTCATGGGATGACATTGAACACAAAATGGCTGCCCGCAAATGAAATTCACGGTAGAATAAAATCCGGATTTCTATCATGATATTGTTCAGGCTGTTGACTGGTACAATGAAAAACAGGCTGGTTTAAGCGACAGGCTTTTTATCAATGTCAGAAAGCAAACGGCAAAACTATCAACATCCGCTTTACATTTTGGCGTAAAATATGACGATATACGGTGCATGTGCATTAAAAAATTTCCTTACCTGGCGCATTATCGTGTAAACGAACAAACCAAAACGGTTAAAGTTGAAGCCCTTTTACACTCCAGTCAGGACCCAAAAATCAGGAATGAACGTACGCAATATTAAATTAAAAAGCCTGGTTCCCGGGCTTTTTAAAATATTATTACTATCAATGCCAGGCAAAGTCCGCCTTGAATGAAGTGAAGAAGCGCTTTACTTAGGTAAATCCCGATTTGGAAATTGTTGCAATTCACCAATGCCTTGAAATTGCTTTATTGTGAATTACTTACAATTTCCTAATCGATTGAGCGATTTTCTTTTTCAAATCGCTCAATTTGGGTATTAACCCACTTTGCAGCTTACCAGACAAAGATAATTGCTTTTCAATAAGTTGGCAATTATCGAATTCCGATTTGTGTACTACAGATTTTTTCTTTACAAAAGGTTCGGACTTATATTTTAGCCATGTCTGGGGGTCGCCCCTGCCGCTCAGGGCATCATAGCTCATTTTAAAATTTTGTCCAATATTACCCTGAACGCCGATTGGTAAGCGACAGCCGAACCAGGCCTGATGCCCGTTTTTCATTTAAAAAGGGCCGCCACAATCCCGGCAGCCCTTTTCAATCTTGATATAGAATATTGAGCCTGCTCCGAAAAGTTAATAAAGAGGAATAGACACCAAGTCTCCAAGACACCAACTTACACAAAATACTGTATATCTGTATTTTAAAATGGTGTCCGCCAGCTGGCGGATGGTGTTTTTGTGGCTTGGTATCAAATAATTAGTTTTCAGAGTTGACACAATATCATAGTTTAATCCAGGCAATCTGCATGGCATGTGGACTAACGCCGGTAAGCCAGTCTTCCTGACCGGAACCATCGAGGTTTGAACGGATGATTTTGCCATCGGGCGCTGAGTTGGTGATCTTATACCCCCAGAAAAGCTTGTTTCGCTCATGGTCTATGGTCATACCCCAGGTTGCTTTGGAGCCAAAATCGCCGATTTTCGAAATACCTGTCCCATCTACATTGCAGATATAAACTCCATTTTCGGTAATCGGGGTACCAACAGCACCATAAACAGCCATATAGGCTTTTCCGGTTTCAGTATCAACTTCCAGGGCTGTTCCGTCAATATCAGGAATCGCCGTTGTCATGTTTGTACCATCAAAGTTTACAGTAAAATAACCGCCGGTGAAATCAGCCCTGTCATTGATAAGATAAATTTTGCCTGAAACATCGTCATATTGCATATCAATCGGGTATTCAGGAATAGTTCCTTCGGTGCTGATATAAACCTCGGGGCCAGTACCATCGAGGTTGCAGCGGTATATACCGCCGGGGCGGCCCCAGTAGAGTTTATCACCGACAACCATAAGTGCTTCGGGAGAATCAACTATCTCCTGTCCGGCAATATTTACATCGAGAATTCTTAGCGGATTCTTGCCATCGGCATCAAAACGGTAGATATAACCCAATGAGTAGTCGGAAACATACACTTTCTTATTGGCTGTATCAACCGCGATGCCATAAGGCCTGGATAACTCAACCGCTTCAAAATCCTGAATGAGGGGAGCCTCATCGGTGAGAATAACCATGTGAACACTACCGCCTGTGGGGGTGCGCATGGTATAATAAAGCACCTGGGTAAGTCCGGCTAATGGGTCTTTGACATTAACTATCAGCGTTTTAACCAGCTTATTGTAGTGAACGTTGTTCTCGGGCGTACAGGTTAAGGTTACTGTATAAAGTCCGGGTGTATCGTACGTTATTACCGGGTTGGCCTCGGTTGAGGTTTGCCCGTTCCCGAAGTCCCATTGATATCCGCCTGCATTCAGCGATTTGTTGGTAAATGTTACCTCACAGGGAATATAACCATCATTGCTGACAGTATAGGTGAAATCTGCCACAGTGCTTGCCGGTGGGTTCCCAAGTTCATACTTTTCGCAACTGCTTAACATAAAACCGGGAAGCAGCAGCATCAGATATATCAGTATTTTTTTCATTATTTTCCTTTCTGATTAAGTTAAAAATCAATACCCGTCATTTTGTTTCATCAGTTTGTTTGTCTGCATTTCGCTCAGGGGGATGGGGAAGAGAGTGTATTTTTCTTCAATACCCAACAGACCTGAGGCCCTTTGCGTCCGGACAAGGTCGAACCAGCGATGGCCTTCAAAGGCGAACTCATGGCGGCGCTCATTTTCAATGACCAGTTTCAGCGCATCATAGGATGAAGAGGTTGTTGGTTCCAGTCCGGCCCTTGTCCGGATGGCATTGATATTTTGCTGAATGGTAGTAATATCGCCGTTGGTATAGGCCAGCGCTTCAGCTATTATAAGATGCATTTCGGCAAGCCGCAGAACGATAACGGCATCAGACCCGGCGGCCAGCTGCTCGTATTTGGTGCAGTAAACCTTTCCTTCTGAATCTGTAGCGATGCCGGCAGCCAACCTCTGGTCACCTGTTTCAAAACTCTGAATCAGTGCCTGAGAGGGGGCAATCTCATAACGGCCTGTGAGACTTCGGGGGTAAAAATATTCTGCCAGCCTGTTTTTATTTTGTGCATCAAAAACAATTTGAAAAATAATTTCGGTGCCGACACCCGTATATAAATTTGCATAAGGTGTTACCAGTGAGAAACTGCTTTGTTCTGTTAAGGTGTTGGCTTTTTCAATAGCTAAAGTTGCAAAAGAGGCAGTTCCGGTGGCATGATACCGGGTAAGATATACCCGGGCAAGTAAAGCCGAAGCCGCGTAAGAGTTAGCTCTGCCGTCTGGCAGTGCCTGTGGGAGTTTGGCTTCGGCAATTAGCAGGTCAGCAATAATCTGATTGTAAACCTCTTCGGTTGAATTCCGCGCCTGATCAATATTGCTGATGTCAAGGGTGGGCGTTATTTTTATCGGAACACCGCCAAAACAGGTTAGCAGGTTAAAATGAAACAAAGCCCGCATAAATAAAGCCTCTCCTTCGGCTTTATCGCGCTCAGCAGAGGTAAGGTCGCTGATGCCTGGTAGTAATGCCAGCACATTGTTCACCCTGTTGATGCCATCATAAGAGGCACTCCACATACCGTCGATGATGCCATTGCTGGCAGAAATGGCGTTGTTGTCAAACTGGAAATAATCGTAGGTCGTTCCGGTCCAAACAAGATTATCGGCTGCGAGGTCGCCCAGGATTACCCTGTTACGGCCATAAAGCCCTGCTGCCTGCAACGCAGTGTAAGAACCAATGATGGCTCTTTCAACCCCAACCTTGTCTTTAATTGCCTCATTG
>JBBQIQ010000043.1:0-26457 GCA_038325075.1 Bacteroidales bacterium
TTGTAGATTAGCTGATAGCAGATTAGCTGATAGCAGAATAGTAGATTAGCTGATTAGTAGATTGGCTGATTTGTAGATTAGCTGATTTGTAGATTAGCTGATAGCAGAATAGCTGATTAGTAGATTAGCTGATTAGCTGATAGCAGATTAGCTGATAGCAGAATAGTAAATTAGCTGATTAGTAGATTGGCTGATTTGTAGAATAGCTGATTTGTAGATTAGCTGATAGCAGAATAGCTGATTAGTAGATTAGCTGAGTGGAGGGTGTTACAATTGATGGATTTGGCGGTTTTTATTTGCAGCGAAAGGCATCAGGGGCCGTTTTTAAGTTTAATCGGGGCCAACGGTTAAAAGCATTGTTAGGCTGGAGTTCTACCTATAAAGAAAAACCTTAGCTGCAATATAGCACATATATTGTCTCATAAAAAAACAAGTTAAAGATGAATCAAAAAAAAAGGTGGATGTCTTCACCCGCTGTAAAACCCAAAGCAAAACTTTCAGATTGGAAAAAAGCTGAAATATCAAACCGCTGTCAGCCAATTGTCGGGCGATTTAAACAACAGTATTAAGGAAAACCCAGATAAAAGGTATAATTATCTTACAGATATTTATACAAAATGGCGGGGAAGTCATTTGCTCTTCTGCCAAAAATTCAAATCAGAAGGGCAGGGAATGATTGAAACTGAATTTGAAGAAAGCTTTGTCCGGTTTGAGTATTTGGGAAGTGAAAATTTTAATTTTTCTTATTTCCGACACACAGGGAAATGGGTTCCGGTGGCAAACAATTTATCACTGGATGATTGCCTCGAAACTATCGAAAGCAATCCCAACTTTCATCCTATCGGTTAAAGGATTGCCTTCATATCTGCACTAATGCCTGGGAAAAGAAATTGATATACTGGGTTACAATCTTTATGGCTTGTCCAGAGTTTGCTACGGGAAGCTCAGTTACAATTGTGTTAACATAATTGACATGGTTTTTTAGCTTACTTAGGGGTGTAAGAGAAAAATTGACTTTTAAAAGACTAATAAGGGATCCGCTCCCCCAACTCTTTTACACCCATTTCGCTCCGATAGAAATAAAAACTCCCGGAATTCACAATGAAACCCCGGGAGTCAATCAAATATATTATTCCAATCTGCTACAAATTCAGCGCTTCAACCGATTTAATTTCGGGAAGTGCTTTCCTTACAGCCTCTTCAACCCCGTTTTTGAGGGTCATCCGGCTGAAGGGGCAGGAGCCGCATGAGCCCTGGAGTTCAACATTTACAGTGTTGTCATCGGTCAGTTCCACAAAGCTGATATCGCCTCCATCGGCCTGAAGATAGGGTCTGATCTGTTCAATGACGTTTTTAACCTTTACGGTCAGTTCTTCACGGTTTGACATATTAAGTCTGTTTTAGAATTTAGTTAACTGGTTATTTGTTGATTTCGACAATTTTGGTTGCTTCGAGCGTTGCATTGCGGATGGCAACCTGCTGGGCTGTTTTCTCGGCAAGTTGCCTGAATGCTTCCGAAACCGGCGAACTGAAATCAAGGGCAATGGGACTGCCATTGTCGCCTGATTCGCGTATGCTTTGCACCAGTGGTATCTGGCCGAGCAAAGGTATATTATGTTCTTCGGCTAACCTTTTTCCACCTTCTTTCCCAAAAATATAATACTTGTTTTCGGGGAGTTCGGCCGGGGTGAACCACGACATATTTTCGATCAGGCCAAGTACAGGCACATTGATATTTTCCTGTGTAAACATCCCGATGGCCTTGCGGGCATCGGCCAGGGCAACTTCCTGGGGGGTGGTTACAATACAAACCCCGGTAACAGGCAATTGTTGCACAATGGTCAGGTGGATGTCGCCGGTTCCGGGCGGCATATCAATCACCATATAATCGAGTTCGCCCCAATCGGCTTCGCTGAAAAGCTGGGTAAGGGCATTGCTGGCCATGGGGCCGCGCCACACCAGGGCTTTGGCAGGATCAACAAAAAAGCCTACAGATAAAATGCTGATTCCGTGTTTTTTAATTGGCACAACCAGTGTTTTACCGTTTTTCTCAATGCCTGACGGTTTGGTGTTTACCTCGTTGAACATGAGCGGGACCGACGGGCCGTAAATATCGGCATCGATCAGGCCGACTTTCGCCCCGGTGCGTGCAAGTGAAACCGCAAGGTTGGCGGCTATTGTTGACTTTCCGACGCCACCTTTACCCGAGGCCACTGCGATGATGTTTTTAACACCCCGCAACAACGGCTGTTTATCGGACCTGCGGGTAGTTACCTTTGAGGTCATTTCAATCGTGACTTCTGCCCAGGGATCGACCAGTTGCTGAATGGCAGCGATGCAGTCCTGTTTTATCTTGTCTTTCAGCGGACAGGCCGGGGTGGTAAGCACTACTGTGAATGAAACCTTGTTTCCGTCAACCGTCACATCCTCAATCATATTGAGTGTGACCAGGTCACGGTGTAGATCGGGGTCGTTTACTGTTCGTAATGCATTGATTATTTGTTCGTTGGTGTAAGACATCGTAGTTGGATCTGTTTTAATTTAGATTCGGTAAAGATAAGCGTTTTTTGGAATGGTAGAAGGGAATTGAAATTAGCAGATTGGATAATTAGCAGATTGGCTGATCAGCGGATTAGATGATTAGCGGATTAGTGGATTAGTAGATTAGCGGATTAGCGGATTAGCGGAATTGCGAGATTAGCAGATTAGCAGATTAGCAGATTAGCAGATTAGCGGATTAGCGGATTAGCGGATTAGTAGATTGGAGTTCAGATTTGCCAGATCGCCGGGATGGAAGAATGGAAGGATGGCAGGTTGCTTATTTACGATTCAATGAAAAAGAGTCACCTGATAATTTTTGGTTGTAAAGACGACATGCCTGGCGTCTCTGGAAGGATGGGATGGATGGAAGGTTGGAAAGTGGGAATTGCGAGATTAGCGGATTAGCGGATTAGCGGATTTCGGATTTCGGATTAGTGGATTAGCTGATTAGTGGATTAGCTGATTAGCGGATTTCAGAGTGGTACCCAAAAAAGTCGGCAAGGAAGTTATTTATCTTAATATTGACTTGTTTAACTTACTATCTGAAAGCTAACCGGAAGGGTGTCAGAAATATCACACGCTTATACAGGACTATGGGTTAGTAAACTCCGGAGTACCGATTATGACTTCTTACCGGTGGTTCTCTCCAGTTCCTTCAGATTCTCCAGTTTCTTCTTTGTCAGGAAACTGTTAATATCGCCCAGATGCTCTTTAACCTGTTTGTTGCCGAATTCAAACACCTTGTTTACCAGTCCGTTCAGAAAATCGCGGTCGTGAGAAACCAGGATCAGTGTGCCGTCATAATCCTGCAAAGCGCTTTTGAGGATGTCTTTGGTTTTCATGTCGAGATGATTGGTAGGCTCATCGAGGATTAACAGGTTCACCGGTTCGAGTAGCAGTTTGATCATAGCCAGGCGGGTTCGTTCACCACCCGAAAGCACCTTCACCTTTTTGTCCCAGCTATCGCCGCCAAACATAAACGCACCGAGAATATCCCTGATCTTCGTCCGGATATCGCCTTTGGCTACATCGTCAATCGTCTGGAAAACCGTGATCTCTTCGTCGAGCATCGAGGCTTCGTTCTGCGCGAAATAGCCGATCATGGTGTTGTGCCCGACGGTAAGTTTGCCATTGTAGCCGGTTTCGCCCATAATGCATTTTACCATGGTTGACTTGCCTTCCCCGTTTTTGCCTACAAAAGCAACTCTTTCACCGCGGGTGATGTTGAATGAGGCATTTGAAAACACATTGTGTTCCCCGTAGCTTTTCGATACTTCTTCGAGAATAACCGGATAGCTTCCCGAGCGGGGTGAGGGCGGGAATTTCAGACGAAGTGATGAATTGTCTTCTTCATCTACTTCTATAATATCAAGCTTCTCAAGCATTTTTACCCGTGACTGCACCTGGTTGGTTTTTGAAAAAGTGCCCCTGAAACGGTCTATAAAATCCTGGTTATCGTTGATGAATCTCTGTTGCTCATCAAATTGCTTTTGCTGTTGTTCGCGCCTCTCACCGCGCAATTGCAGGTAAGTGGAATAGTTAACCTTGTAATCATAGATCCGGCCCATGGTCACTTCTATGGTTCGGGTGGTTATGTTGTCAACGAAAGCCTTGTCGTGGGAAATAACAATTACGGCTTTGGCGCTGTTGATCAGGAAATCCTCGAACCATTGAATCGACTCAATGTCCATGTGGTTGGTAGGCTCATCGAGCAGGATAAGGTCGGGTTTCTGAAGCAGGATTTTAGCCAGTTCGATGCGCATGCGCCAGCCTCCGCTGAACTCGCCGGTTGGCCGGGTAAAATCCGCGCGCAGGAATCCTAACCCGATCAGAATTTTTTCGACTTCGGCATCGTAGTTAATCTCTTCGATGCTGTAGAATTTTTCGCTGAGAGTTGAAACCTGCTCTATAAGTTCATAATACTCAGCCGATTCATAATCGGTGCGGGAGGAGAGTTGATGGTTCAGATCCTCAATCTCCTTTTCCATCAGGTGAATGTGGGAGAAAGCCTGGGCAGCCTCTTCAAACACGGTACGGCTGTCTTCGGTGAGCAGGTGCTGGGGCAAATAGGCAATCACTGCATCCGCCGGCGCTGAAATCTTTCCCCGTGAAGGGGTTTTATTACCGGCAATAATCTTGAGCAGCGTGGACTTACCCGCGCCATTCTTGCCCATCACGGCAATTCTGTCCTTTTCGTTGATTGCAAAAGAAATATCCTTAAAAAGCGTAGTTCCTCCAAACTCTACTGCCAGCCCGTCAACTGAAATCATACTGTTTTTTTAGTGAGGGGCAAAGATACCGGTTTTTGGGCTTGGTTTGAAGAAGACCTTATGCGGAAGGATAGGGGTGTAACCATAATCCCGCTTTCATTAATTTCTGATATGCCGGATATTTGAAACATCGAATTTTAGTATCTTTAAGAAAAATAGTGCGATGCAACAATTAATTGAAAAACGAAAAAATGAATTAATTGCGATTTGTCAAAGCCTAAATATTAAGAGGCTTTATACCTTTGGCTCTATTGGTTCTGAAAAGTTTCGGGATGACAGCGATATTGATTTTCTGATTTCATTTTCGGACAAGCTGACTGTAGAAGAATACACAAAAAACTACTTCACACTTCATTATAATCGAAGAGAGCTATTTAAAAGAGAGATTGATATCGTAACTGAAAAAACATTATCAAATCCTTACTTTATTGAAAGTATTAATGAATCAAAACAATTGATTTATGAAGCGTGAAGTAAAGTAATATCTTTTTGACATAAAAACATCTATCGAATCAATTTATGACCTTCCCGGAGAAAAGGAACATTTTTGAATACCAAAACAATAAATTATTAAGAAGATATATTGAAACAGTACTCGGATAAACATTTGTATTGTCTGAATATCAAATAGTTACGAAAATAGTTTATTTATTCCCAAATACTTGAAGATCAAATCTTTGCGTCTTTGCATCTTTGGGTGAAGCAAAAATATAACGGACTATTGATTGAAAGAGAACTTGAAATTATTCGGTGAAGCAATGAATAGAATCATGAAGATTGCTCCTGAAATCCAAATAGAGAACACAAGACAAATTGTTGATGCAAGAAATTGGGTAATTCATGGTTATAACAAAGTTGATGATGTTGTAAATATGGGGTATTATTTCAATCCACATACCGAAACTTAAGAAAGAAATTGAAGATTATTTAGCGAAAGAATAAAAAGCCAGCCTGTCAACAAATAGGGCTTAAAACGTCCCGCCCGCGAAAGTAAAAACCCCTGTCAATCAGTTTCGGCAGCAGAGCAACAATGTTAAATGCGATTGCCGCCAGGAAGAATGTAACAGAGATTTAAGTAAGTGTTGAACTTTACCGACCTGCTTAAAACCTTGCAACATGGGGATTTAATATTTTCAGGATGAGGAATGTATGACGCGATCGCGCATTAGATAATGGTTTATTGCAATCTGAAAATCAAATAATTTTTGTGGATTTGTTTTTTATTTGTAAATTGCTGCATGAATTTGTCTGGGTTTTGTTTAATATATGTTGTTAGTTATGTTGTTAGTAATAGATTTTTAATTTAACAAATCAATGAATTTTGTTTAAACAGTTTTTAATTTGAAACTCTTTATCAAATATATGGTATCAATCCGCTGCAAAATTGTGGTGAAATCGGAGTTGGATAAACTCGGGCTTCATTATTCAAAGGTTGAGCTGGGCGAAGTGGAATTAAAAGAGGTTTTGGACTCTGAGCAGCTCGCTTTACTGAAAGCGGCTTTATTGCAATCAGGCCTGGAATTAATGGATGATAAAAAGGCTATCCTGATCGAGAGAATTAAAAATGTTATTGTGGAGATGGTGCATTATGCTGATGAACCATGCAAAATAAATTTTTCCGACCTGTTGAGTGAGAAACTCAACTTTGACTATACCTTTATGGCTAACCTTTTTTCGGAAGTTACGGGTATAACCGTAGAACAATACCTTATTTCGCATAAGATAGAAAGGGTGAAAGAGTTGCTTCTCTACGATGAACTCACCCTGACAGAGATCTCATACAGGTTGAATTACAGCAGTGTGGCGCATTTATCAAGCCAGTTTAAAAAGGTTACCGGATTAACGCCAACCTACTTCAGAAAGCTCAGGCGCAGAAAGCTTTCCATGCCCGGTAATGTGTGAATGATGTAACTCTTTTTATTTATTGTATAAAGCATTCCGTTACAAATGGAATCACCTTTGTCCTCTAATTCAATTATACTAAAAAACACACAACAAGATGAAAAAAGTTATTGTTATTTCGCTTTTCTGCCTGTCAATTCTAAGTTTTAGTTCCTTCGCCCAGAAATCCGTTTCGTATGGAAATACGCTAAACCTTGGACTGGGCATCGGAGGCTACTCAGGATATTATGGTTACACCAACCGGTCACTGACTGTTTTTCATATTGATTATGAATTCGATGTTGCCAGAAATTTCACGCTGGCACCTTTTGCCAACTTCTATTCATACAGAGGCGATCATTACAGGGAATCGGTTATTCCTATAGGCGTAAAAGGGTCGCTTTATCTTGATGATTTACTTAACGCCAATGCCAATTGGGATTTCTATCTGGCTGGATCATTGGGGTTTGCAGTGGTGAATTCAAGATGGGATGCTGATTATAACGGTGACAGGGATTACTATCGTAACCCAAACCGGCTTTTTCTTGATCTGCATGTTGGAACTGAATATCACCTGAGCAACAGGGTTGGACTTTTTCTTGACCTATCTACCGGGGTTTCTACCATAGGGCTGGCGATTCACTGAGCATAAGTCTGAATTCTAAAGTAAAAAGTCAATTGTTGGAAGTCTGCATAAAGAAAGGTTGACAAAAGCTCAAAGTAATTAGTTGGTCAAGTCATTTGATGACAAGGCCAGCTATACGCTTTTTAAAATTGATTCAATGTATTTGTTTTTTTAGCAATTCGTTAAATCAAAACAGAATGGACAAAACTGAACTGGAAAAATCAAAAGTCCACATTACCGTGGAAATAATTGAATATGTCCGGAATTCTGTAGTCATCAAAACGATTCTCAAAAAATCGTCGGGGAACGTAAGTGTAATGTCATTTGACAGTGGCGAAGGATTAACGGAGAAAACCACACCTTTCGATACTTTTCTTCAGATCATTGAAGGGGAAGCAGAAATCGTAATAAGGGGCGAATCAAACTGTCTTCATACAGGTCAATCAATTGTAATTCCTGCACATGCACCCAATTTTGTAAAACCAAACGGAAAGTTCAAGATGATACAGACCGTTATAAAAAGCGGTTACGAATAGGGAAAACATTTTACCGGGGTTGCTTCCTCATAGTTTCCTTGCTGTTTATCTAACTGCAATAAAGCTGAATTCTGGAGTTTCACCACAATTAAAGCCAATTTTCACAATTTAAATTATAGAAGATGAAAACAAAAATTTTGATCGCGTTCATTCTGGGGTTGTTTCTCTCAGGAAGTGCAATTGCACAGGTTACAGTGTTTGTTGGCACTCCTCCATCATGGGGGCCTGTTGGTTACGATAATGTTCAGTATTATTACCTTCCCGATGTAGAGTCGTATTACGATGTTCACAATTCCAGATTCATTTATTATGAACGGGGTACCTGGGTTCACAGGAGATATCTGCCCAGGCAATACAGGAGCTACGATCTTTACAATGGCTATAAGGTTGTGATGTCCGACTACAGGGGTAATACGCCCTATGTTCATTTTAAGGATTATAAAGTTAAATATGCAAAAGGCTATAAAGGGCAGCCGCAAAAATCAATCGGTATGAAGCCTGACCACCGTAAACAGGGGGTAAAAAACGCGAACAGGAGCCGGTCGTATCAAAAGGCGTCAAAACCGGGTCATAATAAAAGTCAGGGTCAGGGCAACAGAGGTGGAAAAGGAAAGGGCAAGAAAAAATAGGCTGGTTTACCTGTTTCAGGGGTGTTTACACTGTAATAAAAAAATTCAAAATGATTTGAGGTTAGCAACCATGGTTCTGAGTAAACAAAATGTGTGAATATTATAATTTTTCACTCAAATTATATAACATATTTGAGATTGATGATGCCGAACTTTGATGAAAATAATTTCACAACTTAAAGAAAGAAAAAAATGAAAAAAATTGCACTTGGAATAATGACAGCAATATTGTTGTTACTTTTTGTTCCTACTCAATCGGAAGCAAAATCGAAGGTCAATCCTTTTAAGTTAAAAAAGGATAAAACAGAAATTTCGGCCGATGCCAAAGCAATGGTTACCAGATTGGAAGAAATCAAGACAATGGATTTTTCCAAAATGAATTCTAAAGAGAAGAAAGACCTGCGTGCAGAAGTAAAAATGATAAAGAGCGATCTTAAAGCACAGGATTTAAACAGTAGTGGTGGAATCTACCTTTCTGTTGGCGCAGCCATTCTTATTGTGTTGTTATTAATCCTTCTACTATAAGTCACCAAAACAACAAATCAAAGAATAAAAAGGTGGTTAAGCCTGAATTTTCAAACTTAAATTAAAAACAACAAAAATGGGAAATTTACTATACATCATTGCCGTCATACTGATTATTGCATGGCTTGTAGGATGGGCCGGGTTTCATGCCGGAGGCCTGATTCACATTCTGCTTGTAATTGCTGTAATTGCAGTAGTAATACGGTTGATTCAGGGGAAAAGTGTTTAGTGCCCTGATCTGTAATGATTCAGTGATTCAGTTAACAGTTGGAATTATTACCAGCGACAACTCATACTGAACTCATACGAAATACTAAAGCGGGAATGAATCAGCAGACTAGAATTACATTTACGATTAAAAAGGATGCATAATTGGAATGGATTACCTTATTAATTTTTTACTATTTTTAATACTTTTTGCTTTAGTATACTAAAATCCCCGCCTGCTGACGGGGACTTTTTTTTGTTTTCTCATGGGAAGGCGGATACGGATAACACCCAAATTGAGCGATTTGAAAAGGAAAATAGCTCAATCGAATTGCAACAATTTACAAATCGGGGTTTACCTAAGTAAAGCGCTTTTCGCTTTGCTCAAATCGCTCAACATAGGTAACATGCATGTGTGAATGATGTAACTAATTTAAATATTTATATAAGGCCTGCAGGGTGCATGCTGTTTATCTTTGTGTTAAACTTAAAAATCAAAATCATGCCACTTCTCACCATTTTAATTGTACTGATCGTTGCAGGTGTTCTGCTTTGGCTGGTAAATTCCTATATCCCTATGGATAGCAAAATAAAAACCATCCTGAATGTCGTGGTTGTGATTGTTGTCATCATTTGGCTATTGAAGGCATTTGGAATTCTGGATTCCCTGGGTAGCATAAATGTGTAGCACTACAACTTAAAACCAGGCTTGCATACTGATTGCCTCTCTGATAACCCGGGAAGACAATGAATATAGCTAACTCACCTTTCTTTTGTAATCAATCCTAACATCAAAAGCTATGAACATTAAAAGAATTTTCGGGGCGATACTTACCGTCCTTGGCATTGGAGGCCTTATTTATGCAGCCGTTTTATTTGCAGGTAGTTCCGGTGGTTCGTCAGGGGTTAAATCACTCATAATTTACGGTGTGCTTGGATTGATATTCTTTGTTTCGGGGATCAGCCTGGTTCGTACAACCAAGGATGAATCGTAACACTCCGTAAGCCATAACCTTATTTCTAAAGTTGCATCGTACCGCATTTATCCGGTACGATGCAACTTTTTGTATTTTGTATCACCATTGTCCGCAGAAAGTTATAGAGATGCTTTGAAATGCTTGAAAATAGTTGCTTATGGTAATGAAGGATGACATGGACATTACTTCTTATTTTTTTGACATAAAACTCAGGATAAACCCTGTCTGACGGGCTGACTAATCTTACTTTTGATACTGAATTGTCAGACAGGCAGGTTCAACCCTGTCTGACTAATCGCTCTTTTGAAACTTGATTGTCAGACAGGCTCAGCTCATCGCCTTAACCTTAACCTCAACCTCAACCTCAAAGCTTAATTCCGCCATCATTAAATCCTTCAATTTTTAGCCCGCTTTGGTTTTTTCGGGTTTCGCTGCGGTTCAATTTCTATGGTCTCTTTCACAATCTGAACCGAATAAGCATTTGGAACTATTTTCTTTCCGTGCGTTATGGCATATACCTTGGTAAATTCAGCCCCGATGTATAGGATGATGGCCGAGTAATAGACCCACACCAAAATGAGGATTACTGAGCCGGTGGCACCGTACCACGATGCTATAACCGACCGGCTGAGGTAGGCCCCAATGCCAAACTTTCCGATCATAAAAAGGAAAGTTGTAAAAGATGCGCCGATAAGGCAGTCGCGGAGTACAACCTTTCCATCGGGCAGGGTTTTGAAAATTACCGTAAACAACAGGGTAATGATGACGAATACAATCAGGATGTTAAGGACATAAAAGAAATAAACGGTATCCTTTGGAAAAAACTCTGCAAGTTGTTTGCTCAGTACATCCATCAATGAGTTAACAATTAAACCAACCAGCAGCAAAAAGCCAACAGAGCCAATCATTGAGAACGACATCAGGCGGTTTATCAGAAACTTGACAATACCCCGCTTTGGCTTTGCCTTAAGGCCCCAGATATAATTGATAGAGTCCTGAATCTCAGCAAATACACCCGATGCGCCAATGAGAAGAAAACCTACCCCCAATGCGGTTGCAAATTTACTGCTGTGCGAGAGTTTTACATTTTTAATAATATCCTGTATCTGTAGCGCGGCATCACTGCCTACCAGCCCGTTTATCTGTCCGAAAATTTCGCCACGCACTGCTTCTGCGCCAAAAAAGACACCGCTCAGGCTTATAATGATGATGAGCAGGGGAGGCAGCGAAAAAATGGTGTAATATGAAAGGGCCGCGCCCAGTTTCATCCCATTGTCGTTGATGAATTCGTTGAAAGTTTCTTTCAGGAGATACCAGATTTTGCCTGGTGAGCTTTTGAACCTGATGAGCGATATTTTAGAATTTTCCATACGAACGTGTTATTGGAATAAAATTGTTGAAGGCTTCCCGATTTCAAAATCACGGAAACCGAAATCAGCCGTTTCAAATGGGTTAAATTTAAACACATTTTGCCCTTTACCCGGTATCATCGGGTAAAAAGCAATTGAAACCTGAAAAGTATTCATAACCAGGTTCTCATTTTTGATAAGCACACCCAGCCCGATTTGAGAAAAAACCCTGCTTTTGCTAAAACCCGACGATTCGCTGCCAAGCATACCCATGGTCCAGGTAAAGTATGGTCCGAACCTGAATCCGATAAAGTTCCAGGGGCAGTACGCCTGTGTTTGCAATGATAATAACATCCGGCTGGCCCCTGAGAGCAAAGGGCTTTCAAATCCGTTCAGGCCATAACCATCGTTCATTGTTAAACTGTCGGTCGTATAGCGGTTCAGTCCAATGGTGAGCTCGGGTTTTACAAATTGTCTGAACTTCCATTTGCCGATTTCTTTTAATTCGCTGAAATAGTTTACCCCAACTGAAAGGATACCCTGTTCTGCATGAGACGCATGAATATAGGTCCCGAATTCGTAATTGGAACTTAAATACCCCCAGGGATAGTAATTTCCGAATGAAACCCTCGCGCCCAGATACGTCCTGACACTATTTTCCCTTTGCTGATAGCCTCCGGTAAGGCTATAAACTTTACCCACGGGAACATCTTCGGTTATCCCGAATTTAAAAATATACTTATCCTGCACATATTTGCGCTTTGAAACCCCTATGCTGGCCAGGTAAAATTTTTCATTACTAAAAAGTGGCTGCAGATAGTCTGGTTCATCCGGTTTTTCGAGATAGCGGACTCTGAGGTACCTGACAGCAGTAACAAAATTGGTGGCACGTTTATCTTCCGATCTTCCTTTGAAAACCTGTATGGCATTGCCGGCCCAGAAATCCTGCACATTGTATTCCAGTTGCTGCATGGTTGGAAGGGAATCGCCGGTGTTTTGATAAATCCTCCGGGATTGGTGTGAAAAGTCCACCCCGGCGGCCCACTTTGCCAAAGGTGAGAAAAACGGACGGTCAATTGCAAACCTCCCGGTAGAATTTCGAAATTCATCCGTGCCGAGTTGAAAGGTAGAATTGATATAGGTATTGCGGAAATTGGGAATGAAATACTTTGTGTTGTACGACGAGTTGCCTGATGAATGACGCCAGGTAAAACCATTGCGTGATTCATGCCCTGTTCCCAGGAAATTTTTTTCGGTCAATTTGAAGGTGATTCGCGTATCAGTTATTACAGCATCCGGAATAAGGCTCCATTTATCCAATTCGCGGATATAGATATCGACAGAATCAGAGTTTCTGGCTGCTGCTTTGATAAAGAATGAAACATCGGTTACAAATTCCCTGTTGCGTACGAGACGTTCCGATTCCATAACCAGCAGGGAATCGAAAACCTGGTTTTTTCTGAAGAGTAAAAGATTTCGTATAGTTACCGGCTGTGATCTGATGTGCAGTTTGTTACCTGCCCTGGATATAAAATTCGGATACGATTTTATGGTGTCACCAATAGAATATCCAAAAGGATCGAGCGTAACGATGTGAATATGCCGGATGATTTTGCCTTGAAATGTGCTGTAAGGCTTTTGTACCGGCCTTTTTACTACTTTCTTTTTTGCCCCTTTTTTTACAGGAATGTCGGCAACCGGCTTAAAAAACAAGCGGTACATAAACTGAGTGAACTTGCTGCGTCCTGCATAAGCTTCAATATTCTCATAAAGATGGGTGGAATCTTTTTTTGCAGGTGTTTGCTGGGCATAAGCATAATCGCTCGTTAAAATAAAAGCAAAACACAGTATAAAAGTTAATTTGAACCACATCTGCATTTGTCACAATTGAGAATTTTGAACCTGATCTTTATTCAGGCATGGCTATTTCGGTTTATCCAGTTCTTTTTGTTCCGCTGCTTTTTGTTCGGATTCTTTTTGTTCTGCTGCCTCAATCCTTTTTAATTCATCGGCCTCAGCTTTCTTTCTGAACATTCCCTTCAACAATAAACTATGCTGGAAGGCATCAATGGTTGAATTTAACCCTTCTGTCGTTTTGTTGAGATTATTAATGGTACTGTTTATATTATCGGCTATGATGGTATCGTAAATCAACCTTCCGAGGGTGCCATTGCCTTCATTAATTTCGATCATACTTTTCTCAAGTTGCTTTGTTATGCCTTCTGTATTATTTGTGGTTACCTTCAGACTGGCCATAATATCGGTTACATTTTGCCGCGATGTCTCCATGGTTTCATTCAACCGGGTAGAACTTTCTTTAAAGTTCAGAATGGTTTGGTTAATATCTTCAGCAATGGTTGAATCCTGAATCAGCCTTCCAAGGGTGCCCTTTCCTGAGTTTACATTTGTCATCACCTCAGCAAGTTGCTTAGCTACTACTTCAACACTACCCGCAGTAACCTGCAGACTGGCAATAATGGCATCTGTTTCAACAGGTTCGGTTGACTCAAGATGTTGTCCATCTTTAGCCAAAGGGGCATCGGTAGTTCCCTGGGTAATTATCAACAGGCGGTCACCGATGAGCCCTTCCGATCCAATTGCAACTCCACAGTCGGCTTTTATAAATTGCTGAACCTCTTTTCTGACCAGCATTTCAACTTTTACAGTGGAATCGTTGATGATGGAAATTCTATCTACGGTGCCAACACTTATACCCGAGAATCTGACATTATTTCCAACCTGCAATCCACTTACATTGTAAAAGGTTGTGGTAAGTTTAAAAACAGGGTTAAACAGGTTCTTTTGTTTTCCGATGATAAATATGGCCAGGATAAAAAGTGCCAGCCCACCTGCGACAAACAGGCCTAATCGGATTTTAAATTTTTGTGTGTGCGTATCCATTTTGTTTATTGTTTTAAACTAATTCGTACTTCAGATTCATTTTCGGGTAGTTCAGGGATTTATGAGAAGAAGGCCTGAATTGCAGGATCATCCGATTTTTCAAAATCCTCAACAGTCCCTTCCTTATAGACCGACCCTGCATCGAGCATAATGATGCGGTTTGCTGTTTTCAGGGCGCATTTAATGTCGTGTGTGATGATGATGGAAGATGTTTTGTACCTCTGCTGAACATCATTGATGAGTTCGCTTATTTCGTCGGAGGTAACCGGGTCGAGTCCGGTAGTGGGCTCGTCGTAAAGCATAATCATCGGGTCCACTACAATGGTGCGGGCCAGGCTTATACGTTTGCGCATGCCACCCGATAGTTCGGAAGGCATTTTGTTCAGTGCATCGGGCAATCCGACATTTTCCAGCACCTCATTTATTTTGTCTTCCCTCTCTTTTTTAGAGAGATCTTTTTTCAGCCTGACCAACGGAAATTCCAGGTTCTGTTTCACGGTCATTGAGTCGTACAAGGCACCACTCTGAAAGAGAAAGCCGACCTTTTGTCTTAATTCGCTTAATTCTTTCCGGCTTAGAGTTTTAACATTTTTCCCAAATACGTCGATTGTGCCGCCTTCGTAGTTCAATAAGCCAACAATACACTTTATCAGTACAGATTTACCGGTACCCGATTTACCCAGCACGACCAGGTTTTCGCCTTCGTAGAGGTTTAATGAAGCATCTCTTAAAACCTGTAGTTTGCCGAATGATTTTTGCAGGTTGTTTATCCTGATAACCGGATCAGCGCCCTTTTCAGCAGACGGGTTTTTATTCGATTCGATTTTTAGTTCAGTGTTCATAATACCAGCATATCAGTAATTTGTACGGCAATCATGTCCACCACAAGCACCAGAAGTGATGCCAGCACGACTGCAGAATTTGCAGCCACGCCCACACTTTCTGTTCCACGCCCGGCATGATAACCCTTGTAGGTTCCCACGAAGCCTATGACCGCTCCGAAGAAAAATGTTTTGATAGTAGCAGGGATCAGGTCGATAAAGTCAACTGCCCTGAATGCCTGTGCAAAAAAGAGTGTCAGAGGGACATCTCCTTTGATGTTTGCTCCTCCCCAGCTTGCCAGAATGCCAAATCCATCGGCATAAAAAACCAGCAAAGGCACCATAAGCGTTGCCGCCAGCACCCTGGTTACCACCAGAAATCTTATTGGATTGGTCGAAGAAACTTCCATGGCTTCTATCTGTTCGGTCACTTTCATTGAACCCAATTCAGCACCCATGCCTGAGCCTATCTTTCCGGCGCAGATAAGGGCGGTGATCACCGGCCCCATTTCCCTGATAAGTGATACAGCAACCATACCGGGCAGCATGGATACCGCCCCGAAATCAACCAGCACCGGACGCGATTGGATGGTGAGCACCAGTCCCATAATGGCTCCGGTAACTGTTATCAGTGGTAAGGTTTTGTAGCCGATTTGAAAACACTGCCGAAAGAATTCCTTAAATTCAAAGTCGCGCGAAAATGTCTCCCTGGTAACCTGTGATATAAACAGGAACACATCGGCAACGTCAGTCAGAAAGTTGCCGGCAGCCTCGGTTTTGGAAATGGTATTTTCGCTGAGCTTGCTCATTGATCGTACCGTAACATCCCGGAGTTTCGGGATAACCCTGGCGACCGGAATAAACTTCTTTAATTTAATCTTCTTCATGCCCAGGCTTTATTTTGCAGGTGTCTCACTTTCGGTAAGATTGCTTCTAAGTTTATCTTATTTGGTCATCAGTCTGGTTTCCTGATTTTTCATAACTTTTCTCAGGCGATTGACTCCTCCAGATACACGAATACCCGATGAAACCAAAAGATTTTTTCCCCAGTTTGCAGGTAAAATTGCAAGCTACAAAACTACTTGTCATTACAGGCGAAAGCATTACATAACTATTAATATAAGTTACATGATTCACACATTCTGACTTTTCGGCAGGTGTATAGTGGGAAGAGAAAATGTTTGAAACAATCTATGAGTGCTTATTCTAATAAATTGTTTTAAGGCTTATATTATAGTTATAGCACCATTTGAAAATGTCCTGACTGATGAAACTCCGGATATTTTCGTATTCCTTATCTTAGAGCAGATGCCTGCCTTGCGAATCCTGTTTTTGTAAATTATTTCTGATGCTCAGGCAAATTTCATAGGAGCATTCTTTTTATTGTTTTGTCCGCTAAGTTTTAAAATGTGGTAATTATGTAAACCTGATTAAGAATTGTGTAACGCATTGCGCATGCGTGTAGCCGACCTTTGCATTATCAAATTATTTATTCACCTTCAAAATATAAAAACAATGAGTGCTGGAAAATTAGTTGTAGGCGTCGTGGCCGGAGTTGCCCTTGGAGCCGTTTTAGGAATCTTGTTTGCCCCTGATAAAGGATCATCAACAAGAAATAAAATTTCGAAAAAACGCAATGATCTAACCGATGAATTGGAAAAAAAATTCAACAAATTCGTTGATAAATTTTCGAAAAAATTTGAAGATCTTCAGGATGAAACCACTGATATGGTTGATGAGATTAAGGCCAAAGCTGAAGGGGCTGTCGGAAAATAATGCACTGGCAAGAACTGAATGTTACAAAGCGCAAAAATGCCAGGTAATTGAAAAAGTGCAATATCCATCAGACTGGCGTCTGACGGATATTGTTTCTTAATTATGCAGGTTTAATTGTAAAAATCAACACATGGAAACACCATCAGGATTACTGCAAACGCTCTTTGAGCAAGTTAAAGAGCTGGGTTTAACTACATACGAACTTACCAAGCTTAAGGCGCTGGAAGCAATTACTATGATCGTTTCGTCATTGGTTTCAAAGCTGATCGTAGTACTCGTAATATCCATGTTTGTCCTCCTTTTAAATTTGGGACTTGCATTATATCTTGGTGAGATTTTCGGGAAAATTTATCTGGGATTTTTCATTGTGGCCGCGTTTGATCTGATTGTGGGGATTGTTTTTTATTTCTTTCTACACAAATGGATCAGCAAGCCGGTGAGCGATTCAATTGTTTCTCAGGCACTTCAATATGATGAATCATGGAAAAAATAACCACATACGCCGGACTCAGAGCCGCCATTGCGGAGCTGGAAGCCAGGCAGGAAGACCAGAGTATGCAATTGCGCTATCAGGCTGATCTTGCCATCGAAAGCCTGAAGCCCATTAATCTTATTAAAAGTGCTTTTGCCGGGGATAGCGGGCCAGGGAATATTACAGGCAATCTGTTGAGTAATTCACTTGGTTTTGGTGCGGGCTATATTTCAAAGATACTTATTGAGGGGGTAATGAAAAGACCTTTGAACCGACTAATTGGCACCGCCATAATGTTCGGTATCCAAAGCCTGATTTCTAAAGATGCCAATACTTTGAGGACAATTGGCTCAGGAATTTTCAACCTCCTCAGGCGTAAATCTCACGCTAAGGATCGTCCTCCGGATTCAATCAGTATGTCCTGAAATGAAGGCAGAAAGTGATATTGAAGGCGGCTTTAAGTTGCCTTTTTATGCGAGGGCAGCGCTTCTTTTAGTAGGATTGTATGTTTTTATCAGTATTCTCAATATTGCCCAGGCTATTATTGTTCCCCTGGTTTTTTCAATTATACTGGCCATTCTGCTTCTTCCGGTCGTTAATTTTTTTGTACGGCTAAAGTTAAACAAGATATTTGCAATTCTTATTACACTAACCCTTACCATTGTGGTTATTGCAGCATTTGGTGTATTGGTATTTTCTCAGGCCAGCCGCTTTAGTGAAACATGGCCGGTATTGGTTGATAAATTTACGCTCATGCTAAATCAAAGCATTGGCGGTGTTTCCGGTTATTTTGATATAAAGCCGCAGAGTATCCATGCCTGGATAGCAAAAACAAAGGTCGAGCTGATTAACAGTAGCAGTGCTGCCATTGGACAAACACTTATGACTGTAGGAAGCAGCCTTGTAGTGCTATTTCTGGTGCCGGTTTATATTTTTTTAATCCTCTTTTACCAACCTCTGCTCGTGGATTTTATTCACAAGCTATTTGGTAAGGATAACAAAAGCCAGGTGGCCGAAGTTATAACCCAGACTAAAAAGGTGGTTCAGCAATATCTGGTGGGTCTGGTAATCGAAACAGCCATCATTGCTACACTTGAAATTGCAGCCCTTCTAATTCTTGGTATTGAATATGCCATTCTTCTGGGTATCATTGGGGCTTTACTCAATCTGATTCCATACATTGGGGGCCTGGTGGCCGTTGCGCTGCCCATGATGGTAGCATTGGCAACCAAAGACACAGGCTGGTATGCTCTGTATGTGCTTGCCATCTATTACTTCATCCAGATTATTGACAACAATTATATTGTTCCGATGATCGTTGCCTCAAAAGTGAAAATCAATGCTCTCTTCTCAATCATTGCCGTTATAGCTGGTAATGCCCTTTGGGGCGTTTCCGGAATGTTTCTTTCCATTCCGCTTCTTGCGATTGTGAAACTTATTTTCGACCACATCGAACCCATGAAGCCCTGGGGATTCCTGCTGGGTGATACCATGCCTTCTATTCATAAGATAGATCCTATTCTTAAAAAGATAAGAAAACTGACAAAATAGTTCAGGTCGGGTTCTAAATTAAACAGAATCGGTTTGGCTATGTGTACTAATGGATTGCGGGCTCTTTTCCTTTTCAGTTACACAGAATTTGATGCGTGGCAGAATATTTGAATTATACCTGAAACCCTTATTGAATATAGCTTTTGTTAGTGTTTCGTTGTTCGTTTTATTTGTTATTTCTCTTTCATATTTGCTGCATTGTATTTTATACCCTGCGTTTGGGCACGAAATCTCCCTGGCAATCCTTGCGCTTACCATTACTTTGTGAGGCTTGCAAATTTACTTGTATAAACTGCTGGTGGTTCAAATAGGACTAACTGTTTTAAAAGCTCTTCTGCATCAATACCCGCATTCTTGTCAAGTTGTAACATTTCATATTTTGGTCTAACATCTTCAAAAGGTTCTTTGTCAAGAAAGCGAAGGATAGATGCGGATAAATATTGATGGTCTAATTCAAAGGAAAGCCACCTTCTGTCAAGTTGCTGTGCTATCCAACCAGTAGTGTTTGAACCTGCAAAAATGTCAAGGACTAAATCACCTTCATCTGTCAAGAACTTAATAAAAAATTCAGGTAGCTTAGATGGAAATCTCGCAGGGTGTCCCTTTATGCCCAAGTCTTTGCAATATTTAAGATATTGAGAGTTACTTTCTGTATTTGGTATTTGTAAAAGATTGGAAGGGATTGCCCCACCATTGTCGTTGGTAAAACTTTCGCTTATATCGTGTCCAGACGGACGCATTTTTGGAGTGTAATATTTAGAACTGTCCTTTAAAAGTTTCTTCATTCTGTCAGAATATTCTGTCAAAACTTTTTTTACATCTGCTTTTGGGAAGTCTGATTTCGAAAGCCACCAAACTGTATTTACAGAATCCTTCACCCTTATTTTCCTTTTGTTTACCCACTCGATAGGTGATGGAAGTTTTGCAGGGTTATACCAGAAAAATTCTTCAGCAAGTTTCCATCCTTGCTCATCGCACATATTTATCAGTAAGCGATAATTGTATAAGGAACGAATAGGAGAACCTTTTTGATAAGCACCACCTAAGTCAATAACAAAGCTACCGTCGTCTGTTATAATTCTTTGGATCTCTTTTGTGAATTCTAATATCCATTCAATGTAATCGGTTTGGTCTTTATTGCCATATTCTTTTGGTCTTGTCAGCGCAAAAGGTGGTGATGTCATTACAAGGTTTACTGAATTGTCAGGCATCGATTTCATTAGTTCTAATGAATCCCCAACAACAGCTTTCCCTCTATTTGTCTTGTATAAGAAGTTTGTTTCAAACATTTTAATATTCTTTAAGGTCATGAGTCCAGCTTGTCATTAATTTCCAAAGTAGTGTAACTGCGAAATAAACTTCTGGGTCTTTTTTCTTCAACTTTTCAATTTCAGCAATGTATCTTTCTTCACCGTGTGTGCCGATGATAAATGAAATCCAATGACGTGAATCCAAATCCTTAAGAGTTGGAATCAATTGGTCAATATTAAGAGTGGTTGATTTTGTCAAAGCCCATGCGACGCCTGGCTTTTCATTTGATGAAGCTTTCTCAAACGAATGGAGAATATCGGTGCTGAAATTCTTTGTAAGCTTTGCTAATGCTCTGGCTGCCTCAATTTTTATGTTTGTTTCGACTGAGTTGAAACTTGTAACTACTGCGTTCAAAGCAGATTTGTTTTGTTGTTCTCCAAGACCCCAGGCTGCACCTGCTCTTATTTCTGCATCAAAGTTTTCATCAGCCAGAATATCGCAAAGCATTTTGCAAGACGTATCGGTTTTTATTTCAGCAAGAACAATTACAGATTCAAGAACATTACCCAAGTAAGGGTCTTTAAGAAAGGTTTTTATGAAGCTAAATCCTTCTTCGTGTCCTAATCTTGCTAAACTTGCTGCTGCTTCAAGTTTTACATAGGTATCTTCTTCAGCAATTCCAATTCTAGTTTTTAATGCTTCAACAACTTTAGATTCATTAAAATAGTTAAGAGCTTTAGCTGCTGCATATCTTTCGCTCAAAATCAAACTGGAAAGATTATTTAGAAAAAAGGTAGCAGTTACTTTGAGTGTGGGAATTGTTTGTTGTGCTTTAATAACCGAAGCCAAAATTTGATTAGGAAAAACCTTGTCACCAATTTTCACCAAAGGTGAAAGGATTTTTCCTCCTTTTGACAAGCCAACCCACTTTGTTTTTCCTTCAATTGTTTTGTATTTAATCGTTTTGTCAATTTCAGTTACAATTCCTTCAGATGACGCAAGACTTGAAGGCCAATTTATTCTTGCTTCAAAGCCTTCTTGTGCTCCTTTAGCTTTAATGAAAACTATTTGGTCATTTGTTGCGGCTTCTCGTAATTCCTTTATTGAAATAAACTGAACAAGTTGGTCAGCTTTCCAGTCAATTGGGTTGTCGCCAAACTTTTCACAAACAACCAATGCGACATAATCGTTGTCTTTCATTCCAAAATCCCAACCTCTGTTGGGGTCAGAAGTTGAATGAGACATTGAAATTTCAAGTTTGGTTTTGGCTCTTGATTCAATTCGTATTCCATTGTTAACGCAAAGAATATCTGGAACACGAATTCGTTTGATTTTAAACTTTTTCCAAATTTTATAGTTCATTGAACCCCTTTCAAGTTCAATAGGTTGATGTCCAAGTTGCTTTAGAACTGAAAACACTCGCTGTGTTCCAATTGCGCCTATTGAAATTTTCTCTAAAAAACTCTCATCTGCCTTGAAAGATGCCATAATTATAATATTCATTATTATTGTTCAAAGATAACGTTTTAAAGCGTGAATCTAGTCAAATGTTGCGCTCGTATTGTCAACAGAAGTCGGAGATCAGAGATTGGAAGACAGAAGTCGGCACTTCGACTGCGCTCAGTGACAGGAGTCGGAAGTCAGAGGTGGGAAGGTCGGATCTGTTAGTCAGACAGGCTCAACCTGCCAAAATCCCTTCACGTTTGTATTCAGTCTATAGTAATGTGTGAATTATATAATTTTTTTAAAAAGTTGTATAACAAATACCACTTTAAAGGGGCTCAACTTTGTAGCATCACAAACTATTATAAAAATCGCAAAATGAGAAAGTCATTTCCATTGCTGGCAATGTTGATCTTTAGTGCTGTCATATTATTTACCTCCTGCGGGCCGGGTAAAAAACTGCTGAGTTCCCAGGCCAGGGTTGAGCAGTTGCAAAAAGACAGCATGAATACACATGATCGTTTGATGGAGTGCAATGCCCTTGTGAAAAATCTGCAGGACAATAAGGCCCTGGTTGAAAACGATTTAAAAGTGCTTACAACTGAATCGAAAATGACCATTGCCGACCAGGCAAAGCGTCTGAAAAATCTTCAGGCTGTTATTCAGGCCCAAAAGGATGTTATGACCAGGCTTAAGAATTCAATTTCTGAAGCATTGGTTAATTATAAAGCCGATGAATTGTCCGTTTACATCAAAGACGGGAACGTTTATGTTTCGCTTGCCGAAAAACTGCTGTTTAAATCGGGAAGCGATGTGGTGAACCCGCAGGGCAAGGAAGCGCTGAAATCACTTGCACAGGTCATTGGAAGCGCCAAAGATATAACTGTGATGATTGAAGGTCATACCGACAATGTTCCTATGAAATCAAAAGCATTTCAGGACAACTGGGACCTCAGCACGGCAAGGGCTACTTCCATAGTCAGAATATTGACACTCGATAATGGCTTTGATGCAAAACGTATTACAGCTTCCGGCAGGAGCGAGTTTCATCCGGTGAATGCAAATACAACCGATGAGGGGCGTGCATTAAACCGCAGAACGGAGATAATTCTCACACCTGACCTGCAAGAGCTGTTTAAAATTCTTGAACAATAATAACCTGAGGGGGATTTTTAATTTAATTGAATGGGAATTTATGAATGCATGAGGTGAAAAACCAGTAGTGCGAAACGCAGGTTTCGGGTCAATGGTGTTTCGCCTTTTGTCCCTTTCTCCATCAGGCTTTCACGAATATGGTTTATCACATTTTAGAAATTCAAGCAGTTTAAAAAAGACAAAAATGAAAACACTTGCTATCATCCTACTAGTTATTGGTCTGGGTCTGACCATCTTTACTACCGTTACGTACTTTACAAAGGAAAAGGTTGTTGATATCGGTGAACTTGAAATCACCGCAAACAAACCGCACAACCTTAACTGGTCCCCGTTAATCGGTATCGGCGTTATCGCGGTTGGCGGAATTCTCTTCTGGCAGTCAAACAAAAAACAATAATCCGGTTGAAACTTTATATTAAATACATGGTCAGTGCCCGCTGCAAAATGCTGGTGAAGGATGAATTGAAAAAACTCGGACTTCATTATGTTTTTGTTGACCTGGGCGTTGTTGATGTAATGGAGGATATTAATCCGCCGCAACGGGAACAATTCAAAATGGCACTGCATAATGCAGGCCTTGAGCTAATGGATGACAAAAAAGCAGTGCTGATAGAGAAGATTAAAAATGTAATTGTTGAAATGGTCCACTTTTCCGATGAACTGCCCAGGGTAAACTTCTCTGATTATCTGAGCGAAAAATTAAGTTACGATTACACTTACCTGGCTAACCTTTTCTCTGAAGTTCAGGGAACAACCATAGAGAAATTTACCATCAACCATAAGATTGAGCGGGTAAAAGAGCTGATAATTTATGATGAGCTGAGTATAACCGAGATTGCGTGGAAGATGAATTACAGCAGTGTCGCGCATTTGTCCAATCAGTTTAAAAAAGTTACCGGTCTTTCGCCATCACATTTCAAACAAATGAAAATCAAAAGGCGGATACCCATTGAAGAAATCGGGGATTAGCCATGCTTTATCCACTACACCAACTTCCCCGGGACACAAAGAATATGGAATCGACAAAAGTGAAGGAATCGCAATATGTCAGGGGCCTGATTGAAGCCAGCCCCGACCCTTTGATTACCATAGACACCGATGGCAGGATTACCGGATTGAATGAAGCATTGATCAGAATAACCGGCGTGACGCGAAAAAAACTGGCCGGCACCGGTTTTTTTGAATATTTTACTGAACCTAAACTGGCAAGGGAAGTTTATCAAAAGGTGTTTGCAAAAGGTTTAGTTGCTGATTTATCGCTAACCCTCAGGCACAAAAACGGCAAACCCACCGATTTCTTATTCAATGGATCTGTATATAAAAATGATAAAGGGATAATAGAAGGTGCAATAATAGTTTTAAGAAACAATCCCGGGCAGAAATTGGCCAATGGGTCCGGAATTGCTCAAAAAGAACTTGTTTTTCAAAAAAAGGAAAAGAAAAAGCGGGCAGATGAGTTAATCATTGCCAACAAGGAACTTGTTTTTCAAAACAATGAGAAGGAAAAGCGTGCCGCTGAATTAATCATTGCCAACAAAGAACTTGGCTTTCAAAATGTTGAGAAGGAAAAGCGTGCTGCTGAATTAATCATTGCCAATAAAGAACTTGGCTTTCAAAATGTTGAAAAAGAAAAGCGGGCAGATGAGTTAATCATTGCCAACAAGGAACTTGTTTTTCAAAACAAAGAGAAGGAAAAGCGGGCTGAAGAACTTATTATTGCCAACAAGGAACTTGTTTTTCAAAACAACGAGAAGGAAAAGCGTGCCGCTGAGTTAATTATTGCCGGTAAAGAACTTGCCTTTCAAAATGATGAAAAGGAAAAGCGGGCTGAAGAGTTAATCATTGCCAACGAGGAACTTGTTTTTCAAAACAACGAGAAGGAAAAGCGGGCTGCTGAATTAATCGTAGCCAACCAGGAACTTGCCTTTCAGAATGATGAAAAGGAAAAGCGGGCTGGAGAGCTTATCATTGCCAACAAAGAACTTGTTTTTCAAAACAACGAGAAGGAAAAGCGTGCCGCTGAGTTAATTATTGCCAGCAAAGAACTTGCCTTTCAGAATTATGAAAAGGAAAAACGGGCAGAAGAGTTAATCATTGCCAACGAGGAACTTGTTTTTCAAAACAACGAGAAGGAAAAGCGGGCTGCTGAATTAATCGTAGCCAACCAGGAACTTGCCTTTCAGAATGATGAAAAGAAAAAGCGGGCAGAAGAGTTAAGAGTTGCCAATTATGCCAGAAGCCTTATCGAAGCCAGTCATGACCCCCTGGTTACCATTAATCCTGAGGGTAAAATTACCGATATGAATCAGGCAACCGTGAACATCACCGGCATAAACCGGGAGCACCTGACCGGTACTGATTTCCTGGATTATTTTACCCAACCCCAGAAAGCCCGAGAGGTTTATCAGGAAATATTTGCCAAAGGTTTTGTTGCAGATTCTCCGCTTACCCTTCACCATAAAGACGGTAAACTGACCGACGTATTGTTTAACGGGTCTGTATATAAAGACGATGAGGGGAATGTACTGGGTGTTGTTGTGGTGGCCAGGGATATAACCGTGGCCAAACGAAATGAAAGGGAACTAACCGAAGCGATGGTGTTTGCAGAATTGGCTACCGGACTTGCCGAAGATGCAAAGTTAAAAGCTGAAAACGCTGCTCATATCGCTGAAAATGCGGTGAAAGCAAAGCAACAGTTCCTGTCGAACATGAGCCACGAGATCCGCACCCCAATGAATGCAATTATTGGGTTTACCAAGGTGCTGCTGAAGACTGATCTGTCGTCAAAACAAAAAGAGTATTTAACCGCCATTAAAATGAGCGGCGATGCGTTGATTGTGCTTATCAACGACATCCTCGATCTGGCCAAGGTGGATGCCGGAAAAATGAGTTTTGAGCAAACGCCTTTCAAAGTGACTTTATCCATTTCGGCCATGCTCCACCTGTTCGAGACAAAAATCAGGGAAAAAAACCTGCAACTAATCAGAGAATTCGACGACAGAATTCCGGAAGTTCTGGTCGGAGATCCGGTTCGACTGCACCAGATTATTCTGAACCTGATCAGCAATGCAGTGAAATTTACTTCAAAGGGCAAGATCACTGTAAGTTTACGATTACTGAACGAAGATAATGAAAAAGTAAACATTGAGTTTTCAGTTACCGATACCGGTATCGGGATTGAGAAAAGTAAAATGGGCAGTATTTTCGAGAACTTTCAGCAGGCAACCAGCGGAACATCCAGGCTTTTTGGTGGAACCGGCCTCGGACTGGCAATCGTTAAACAATTGGTCGAGGCACAACAGGGCAGCATCAGCGTTAAAAGTAAGCCGGGTGAAGGCTCAACCTTCAGTTTCATTCTGGGTTTTCTGAAAACAAATGCTCAGGCTGAAGCTGAAACGGCCCTGATAGAATTGGATTCTGAGATTAAAAATATTAAAGTGCTGGTGGTTGAAGATATGCCACTGAACCAGTTACTGATGAAGACCTTGCTGGATGAATTCGAATTTGAAAGCGAAATAGCAGAGAATGGTAAAATTGCCATCGGTAA
>JBBQIQ010000044.1:0-26007 GCA_038325075.1 Bacteroidales bacterium
AATAAAGAAACTAACTCAATAAATACAAAATAACGTGAGCCAAAGGATCAGAATAAAACTGAAATCGTACGATCATAATCTGGTTGATAAATCAGCCGAAAAGATTGTAAAGACTGTAAAATTGACCGGTGCAGTTGTTAACGGCCCAATTCCTCTGCCTACCAACAAAAAGATTTTCACTGTGTTGAGGTCAACCTTTGTAAACAAGAAATCAAGGGAGCAGTTTGAACTCAGTTCATACAAGCGCCTGCTTGACATCTACAGCACCACCAGCAAAACCATTGACGCGCTGATGAAGCTCGAGTTGCCCAGTGGAGTTGAAGTAGAGATCAAGGTATAAGTTTCTAACTTCTCAAGGCTTTCAGGCTTGCCGGTCAGCCACCAGGAAATGAATCATCAATTTAACATGATACTGCAATGTCAGGAATTATAGGAAGAAAAATCGGAATGACCAGTGTTTACGATGCCAATGGCAAGAATCTGCCATGCACGGTCATCGAAGCCGGTCCCTGCTATGTTACTCAGATCAGGACCAAAGAGATAGATGGTTACGATGCCATCCAACTGGCTTTCGACGATAAAAAAGAAAAGCATACCACCAAAGCTGAAATGGGACATTTTGCCAAAGCAGGGGTTACCCCAAAACGTAAGGTGGTTGAATTTACCCGTTTCGAGGCAGGCCACCAGAAACAGTTTGGCGATGTTGTAAGCATCGACGTTTTTGAAGAAGGTGAGTTTGTCGATGTGGTTGGAACAACCAAAGGAAAAGGATTCCAGGGTGTTGTTCGCAGGCACGGATTCGCCGGGGTAGGCGGAGCCACCCACGGTCAGCACAATCGTCTGAGAGCTCCGGGATCTGTTGGGGCTTCTTCCTGGCCTTCACGTGTATTTAAAGGTATGCGTATGGCAGGTCAGATGGGGAACAAAAGGGTTAAAATGATTAACCTTCAGATCATTAAAATTGTGAAAGAGAAAAACCTGTTGTTAGTGAAAGGTGCAATTCCGGGAGCTAATGGATCATATGTAATTATTGAACGATGGAGCTAGCAGTTTACAACACAAAAGGGGAGAAGACTGCAAGGACAGTTACCCTCAGCGATTCGATATACAATATCGAGCCTAACGATCACGCTATTTATCTTGATACCAAACAGTATCTTGCCAATCAGCGTCAGGGAACCCATAGTTCAAAGGAAAAATCGACCATATCAGGAAGTACGCGTAAACTGAAAAAGCAAAAGGGAACCGGTGGTGCCCGTGCAGGTAGCATCAAGTCACCTCTGTTGCGTGGCGGTGCCAGGGTATTCGGCCCACATCCAAGGGATTATAGTTTCAAGCTTAACAAGAAACTGAAACAACTTGCCCGTTTATCTGCCCTCAGTTATAAAGCACAAACCAATAACATTGTCGTTCTTGAGGACTTTACTTACGATAAGCCAAAGACAAAGAACTTTGTTGAGATGCTTGAAAGCCTGAAACTTCCCGGACGCAAGACTCTTTTCGTTCTTGGGGATAGTAACCTGTCAATATATCTCTCAGCAAGGAATCTCAAACAGGCGAGAGTTATCAGGGCTGCTGATCTGAATACATACGAGATCATCCGTGCCAATAATCTGGTTATTCTCGAAGGAACAATCGCCGAGATTGAAAAAACATTTCAGAATTAATCATCGCTGGAAGCGTTGATTTTTTAAGAACCATTAATCAAAAAAACGATGGGCATTATAATAAAGCCGCTAGTAACGGAAAAGATGACAGCCTTAGGTGAAAAGCTCCACCGTTATGGCTTTATCGTGCAGAAAGATTCAAACAAGCTGCAGATAAAGAAGGCAATCGAAGAAATATACGGAGTTGATGTTAAAGAAGTTAACACGATGAATTACGCTGGTAAATCCAAATCGCGTTTTACCAAAACCGGAACAGTAAAGGGGAGCGCAAATTCATACAAGAAGGCTATCATAACATTAGCTGAGGGTGAAACAATTGATTTTTATAGCAATATTTAAAGATAATGGCTTTAAAAAAATTCAAACCGACGACATCGAGTCAGCGCTTCAAACTGGTTAGCGCACTGGATGACATAACTGCTACCAGCCCTGAAAAGAGCCTGTTGCAGCCGAAAAAGAGAACCGGAGGCCGTAACAATGATGGAAAAATGACTGTCAGGTCCATAGGTGGTGGTCATAAACAGCAATATCGTGTTATCGATTTCAAACGTGATAAGGAAAATGTTCCTGCCACCGTTCGCACAATCGAGTACGATCCAAACCGGACTGCCCGTATAGCCCTGCTGTTTTATGCAGATGGTGAAAAACGTTACATTGTTGCTCCCAATGGACTTCAGGTTGGACAGGAAGTATTGTCGGGAAAAGGGGTACAGCCAGAAATCGGCAACTCGCTTTACCTGAGCGAAATTCCTTTCGGAACGGTGATACACAACATTGAACTCAGGCCTGGCCAGGGTGCCAAAATGGCCCGCAGTGCAGGTTCGCATGCCCAGTTGATGTCGCGTGATGGCAAGTTTGCTGTTATTAAACTTCCTTCCGGTGAAACCCGCATGATTTTGCAAACCTGCAAAGCAACCATCGGACTTGTTTCAAACACGGAGCACAACCTCGAAGTATCGGGTAAAGCCGGCCGCACACGTTGGTTTGGTCGCAGGCCCCGCACCCGTGCTGTTGTTATGAACCCGGTTGATCACCCGATGGGTGGTGGTGAAGGTAGAGCTTCGGGAGGACATCCAAGATCGCGTAAGGGGTTACCTGCAAAAGGTTACAAGACACGCTATCCGAAGAAAGCTTCGAATAAATACATCATCGAAAGAAGGAAGAAGTAATTGAACCTTAAATAGCATTTAACATGAGCCGTTCGCTTAAAAAAGGTCCTTATATCGACTATAAACTGGAAAAAAAAGTATTGGACGTTGTTACGAATAACAAGAAAACAGTTATTAAAACATGGTCACGTGCTTCTATGATTTCTCCTGATTTTGTAGGGCAAACCATTGCAGTACACAACGGGAACAAGTTCATACCGGTTTATGTAACAGAAAACATGGTAGGACATAAACTCGGTGAATTTTCTCCTACTCGGATTTTCAGGGGACACGCCGGAAGTAAAGATAAAGGTAAAAAATAAAGAGGACTAAACCAATGGGATCACGGAAACACAATAAAGCCGAGCTGATAAAGGAGGCAAAGAAGCAGGAATCGTTTGCTAAACTGGTCAATTGCCCGACATCGCCCAGGAAAATGCGTCTGGTTGTCGATATGATTCGCGGCATGAACGTGGAACACGCCCTGCATGTGCTGAAGCACTCACCACAGGATGCGAGCGGCCGATTGCATAAACTGTTACTTTCAGCTTTAGCCAACTGGCAGGCTAAGAACGAAGGTACCCGCATGGAAGATACCAGCCTTTATATTAAAGAGATTGGTGTTGACGGTGCCCGGTCACTGAAACGTATCCGCACTGCTCCTCAGGGTCGTGCGCACAGGATCCGTAAGCGCTCTAACCATGTTACATTGGTTATCGATAACAGGATTGCCACGAATACCGAAAAAGAAACTTCAAATCAGGCTTTAAAAACCAAATAATTATTTGTTGAATGGGACAAAAGACAAATCCAATAGGTAACAGGCTCGGCATCATCAGAGGATGGGATTCCAACTGGTATGGCGGAAATCACTACGCACAAAAGCTGGTTGAGGATGATCAGATCCGCAAATATCTGAATGCCCGTTTATCGAAGGCCGGTGTATCGAAAATAGTGATCGAACGCACGCTTAAACTCGTTACCGTTACTATTCATACAGCCCGCCCCGGGATTATTATCGGCAAAGGCGGACAGGAAGTTGACAAGCTGAAGGAAGAATTGAAAAAGGTCACCAAAAAGGAGATTCAGATCAATATTTCCGAGATTAAGCGTCCGGAGATGGATGCCGTTATCGTTGCCGGTGCAATTGCCCGTCAGATAGAAGGCCGTATTTCATATCGCCGTGCTATCAAGACATCCATTGCTTCAACCATGCGCATTGGTGCCGAGGGAATCAAGGTCCTCATTTCAGGGAGGTTGGCCGGTGCTGAAATGGCCCGTCGCGAGCTGATCAAGGAAGGACGAATCCCATTACACACCCTTCGTGCAGACATTGATTACGCGATTGCCGAAGCCCATACAACTTACGGAAGAATTGGTATCAAAGTATGGATATGCAAGGGTGAGGTTTATGGTAAAGTTGAGCTTACACCAAATGTAGAATCAACTGCAGCCGGACAGGGCCGCGAAAAATCGATGCCGGCCAGGCCAAACAGCAGGCCGCAACGTGGTGGTGGAAACCGTAACCGGGGACCCAGAAAATAAGTGTACAAAAAGAGTAACAACAACACGATCAATATCCGATAATAATGTTACAGCCAAAGAAAACCAAGTACAGGAAGATGCAGAAGGGCAAAATGAAAGGCAACACCAAGCGTGGTGCTGAGCTTTCATTTGGTTCGTTCGGGATCAAGACCCTGGAAGAAGCCTGGATAACCGGCAGGCAGATTGAAGCTGCCCGTCAGGCCGTTAGCCGTCACATGAAACGTGAAGGACAGATATGGATACGCATATTTCCGGACAAACCCGTTACCAAGAAGCCAGCCGAAGTTCGTATGGGTAAAGGTAAGGGAGCTCCCGAGTACTTTGTAGCCCGTATCAGCCCCGGACGCATACTCTTCGAAGCAGAAGGTGTGACCATGGAAGTTGCCAAAGAGGCTCTCAGGCTGGCAGCCCAGAAATTGCCTGTTGCCACCAGGTTTGTGGTTAGAAGAGATTACGTTGAAGAATCAATATAACGCAAGATGAAACAAGAAGTCATTAGAGAGCTTTCGACAGCCGAACTTATTGAACGGCTCGATGAAGAACGCAAGCAGCTAAACAAGCTAAAGTTGAACCATGCTGTTTCTCCTCTTGAGAACCCCAATAAAATCAAAACCTATCGCAGAACCATTGCACGCATGGTTACCGAATTGCACTCGCGCAAATTGAAAGATGCTGCAAAGGGATCAGTTGCCGTAAACAAACAATAACCGGAGAAACTATGGAAACCAGAAATCTGAGAAAAGAAAGAATCGGGGTTGTTGTCAGCAATAAAATGCAGAAGTCGATCGTCGTGCAGGTTGAACGCCGCGAAAAGCACCCCAAATACGGAAAGTTTGTGAAGAAAACTTCCAAGTTTGCAGCCCACGATGAAAATAACGACTGCAATATGGGCGATACAGTTCGCATTTCCGAAACCAGACCCTTGAGTAAAAACAAGTGCTGGAGATTAGTCGAAATCATTGAAAGAGCTAAGTAATTATGATACAACAGGAATCACGACTTACGGTTGCCGACAACAGCGGGGCAAAAGAAGTACTTTGCATCCGGGTATTGGGCGGAACACGTAAAAAATACGCCTCAATTGGCGATAAAATTGTTGTCACCGTTAAAAATGCAATTCCTTCGGGAAACATTAAGAAAGGTGCAGTCGCCAAGGCAGTGGTTGTCAGGACCAAAAAGGAAATTCGTCGCAACGACGGATCATACATCCGGTTTGATGATAACGCTGTAGTGTTGCTTAACAATGCAGGTGAAATGAGCGGTACCCGTATTTTCGGACCCGTAGCCAGGGAACTTCGCGAAAAGCAATACATGAAGATTGTTTCACTGGCACCTGAGGTGCTGTAAATGAACACAAGGATTATGAGCACAAAGCTGAACATAAAAAAAGGCGACAACGTTAAGGTTATTGCCGGTGACTCAAAAGGGAAACAGGGTAAGGTTCTCGAGTTGGATGTTGAAAAACAACGCGCCATTGTTGAAGGTGTAAACCTGATGTCAAAACATACCAAGCCCAATGCAAAAAATGCACAGGGTGGTATCGTTAAGAAAGAGGCCAATATCCATATCTCAAACCTGATGGTAACCGATAATACGGGCAAACCAACCCGCGTTGGACGCAAGATTGACCCAAAAACCAATAAATCAGTACGTTATTCTAAAAAGTCGGGGGAGGTAATTAAGTAATGAGCTATTCACCACGTCTAAAAGATAAATACTCGAAAGAGATAATTCCTGCACTTACTGAAGAGTTTCAGTACAAAACTGTAATGCAGGTTCCCAGGTTACTGAAAATCAGTCTTAACCAGGGATTAGGAACAGCCATTGCTGACAAGAAACTGATTGATGCCGGCGTTAATGAAATGACATCCATTTCAGGACAGAAAGCCGTTGCTACCAAATCAAAGAAAGACATCTCCAACTTCAAGTTGCGCAAGGGAATGCCGATTGGTGTTCGTGTAACCCTCAGAAGCAATCAGATGTACGAATTTCTTGACAGGCTTGTTTCAGTTGCCATACCCCGCATCAGGGACTTCCGTGGAATCAATGAAAAAGGATTCGATGGTCGTGGTAACTACACACTTGGTGTTACGGAACAGATTATTTTCCCTGAGATATTGATCGACAAAGTTGCAAAGATCAACGGGATGGATATTACTTTCGTAACGACTGCCCACACCGATAAAGAGTGTCTGGCCCTTTTAAAACAATTTGGTTTACCATTCAAAAATCAGAAATAAACGATATGGCAAAGGAATCGATTAAAGCAAGAGAGCGCAAAAGAGAACGCCTTGTTGCAAAATTCGCAGCTAAACGCGCAGAACTTAAAGCAGCCGGCGATTTCATCGGACTTCAAAAACTTCCGAAAAACGCCTCACCTGTGCGCCTGCACAACCGTTGCAAGTTAACAGGCCGCCCAAAAGGATATATGCGTCAGTTTGGTGTTTCACGTATTAACTTCCGTTTTATGGCCCTCGAAGGTCTGATTCCGGGTGTGAAAAAAGCCAGTTGGTAAACAAAACAAAACAACATTCATTAAAATATCAAAGGATAAAATGGTAACAGATCCTATTTCAGATTACCTGACCCGCCTCAGGAACGCCGTAATGGCAAACCACCGGATCGTGGAGATACCTTCGTCCAATATGAAGAAGGAAATAACCAAGATTTTATTTGAAAAGGGATACATTCTGAACTTTAAGTTTGAAGACGAAAGTATTCCCGGAATCATTAAAATTGCGTTGAAATATCACCCCGTTTCTAAAGTCCCTGCCATTAGAAGTCTCGAAAGGGTTAGTAAACCAGGCTTACGCAGGTATGTCGGGGCTGACGAACTTCCACGTGTTTTGAATGGACTGGGCGTTGCTATACTCTCAACCAACAAGGGACTTATGACTGATAAGGAAGCCCGGACGCTTCAGATTGGCGGCGAAGTATTGTGTTACATTAGCTAAAAAGAGGAGATATTTACAATGTCGAGAATAGGAAAATTGCCAATAGCTATCCCTGCCGGAGTTCATATTTCGGTTTCGGATTCAAACCTGGTAACAGTTAAAGGGAGTCTTGGTGAGCTTTCACAACAGATTGACCCCACGGTTACAGTCAGAGTTGATGGAACGCACATAATCGTTGATCGGACTCAGGAGTCACAGGATACACGGTCGAAACACGGGCTCTATCGTTCACTTATCTCCAATATGGTCAAAGGTGTGTCTGATGGATATACCGTTGTTCAGGAATTGGTTGGTGTTGGTTATAAAGCCACAGCCAACGGGAATTTACTCGAGATGGCCCTTGGATATTCACACAGCATCTTCTTTGAGTTGCCTGCTGAAGTGAGTGTTGTGACTGCAGCCGAGAGAGGAAAAAATCCGACGATTACACTGAAATCTTACGATAAGCAGTTGATCGGTCAGGTTGCTGCCAAAATCCGTTCATTGCGTAAGCCTGAACCCTATAAAGGTAAAGGTATCCGCTTTATGGGCGAGGTTGTTAAGAAGAAAGCTGGAAAGTCAGCATCTGAAAAATAATATTTAACATAAACCAATCCCGGATTTCCGGGCAAATTCCTAAAGTAGGATGGCTATTAAGAACAGAAAAGAATACAGAAGGCACAGGATCAAACTCAGAGTCCGGAAGAATATCACCGGAACTTTAGAGCAGCCCCGGTTGACCGTATTCAGAAGCAACAAACAGATTTATGCCCAGATCATCAACGATCTGGAAGGCAAAACACTTGTTTCTGCATCGTCGCGTACTCCTGAAGTTTCGGGAACCCCGATTGCCAAAATTGAACAGGCTAAACTGGTTGGCCAGCATATAGCCAAGCTTGCTTTAGAAGCAGGCATCGAAAGCGTTGTTTTCGATCGTAACGGGTACTTATATCATGGTAGAATCAAATCTTTGGCGGAAGCAGCCAGAGAAGGAGGCCTTAAATTTTAAAGGAAATGGCAAACGCAAATATCAAAAGAGTTAAATCCAGCGAAATTGAATTTAAAGACAGGCTGGTTAGCATACAAAGGGTTACCAAGGTTACCAAAGGGGGCCGCACCTTTAGTTTTTCAGCAATTGTTGTTGTTGGAAACGAAAACGGAGTGGTCGGATACGGACTCGGTAAAGCAAAGGAAGTTACCGCTGCAATCGCTAAAGGTGTTGACGACGCCAAGAAGAACCTGGTGAAGGTGCCTGTTTTAAAAGGGACCATTCCTCACGAACAACTTGGTAAGTATGGCGGAGCCCTTGTATTCCTGAAACCGGCGTCGGCCGGTACCGGAGTAATCGCAGGCGGTGCTATGCGTGCTGTACTCGAAAGTGTTGGAGTTAAAGACGTACTTGCCAAATCAAAAGGATCGTCAAACCCTCACAGCGTTGTTAAAGCAACCATTGATGCATTGGTCAACATGCGCGATGCATACACCATTGCCCAGCTTCGTGGCATTGACATCAGCAAGGTATTCAACGGCTAATTAACAACCGTTAAAAATAAGGAAGATGAGAAAACTGAAAGTTACCCAGATAAAAAGCGGGATTAAACAGCCTGAACGGCAGAAGCGAACCCTGAAAGCCTTAGGCATTTCAAAAATGGGCCGTCCGGTCGAGGTTGTTGAAACACCCCAGATAGCAGGTATGATTGCTAAAATCAACCACCTGTTGAAAGTTGAAGAAATCTAGTTAATATACAACGTTAATCGGAAAGACATTATGGATTTAAGTAATCTAAAACCGGCTGAAGGCGCAACAAAATCAACCAAGAGGATTGGTCGCGGACAAGGTTCGGGAGGTGGCGGAACCGCTACCCGCGGACACAAGGGTGCTAAATCACGCTCAGGATACAGCAGAAAGGCTGGTTTTGAGGGCGGTCAGATGCCAATCTACAGGCGTTTACCTAAGTTTGGGTTTAAAAATATCAACAGGGTTGAATATCGTGGTTTAAACCTCGACGTGATTCAGTCAATTGCTTCATCTAAGAACCTTGAAGTAATCGATATGGCAATCCTCATCGAAAGTGGTTTTGCCTCGAAAAACGATAAGGTTAAAATTCTCGGGCGTGGCGAATTAACGGCTAAAGTTGATGTTAAAGTTCATGCTTTCACCGCAACAGCCGCAAAAGCAATTGAATCAAAAGGTGGTCAGGCAATTAAAATCTAGACTTTAGATGAAAAGACTAATTCAAACTATACGGAACATATACAAGATTGACGAGTTGCGTAAACGCATCGGCTACACTTTAGGTATAGTGTTGCTTTACAGACTCGGTTCTTATGTTGTGCTTCCGGGTGTTGACCCCAATCAACTGGCGAATTTGCAAAACCAGACCGAAGGGGGACTGCTCGGCTTGCTGAATATGTTTTCGGGAGGTGCTTTCTCCAATGCTTCGATTTTTGCATTGGGCATTATGCCTTACATTTCTGCTTCCATCGTAGTGCAGTTGTTGGGTATGGCAATTCCCTATTTCCAGAAACTTCAGAAAGAAGGTGAAAGTGGCCGAAAGAAAATCAACCAGATTACCCGGTATTTAACAGTGATAATTACTGGCTTTCAGGCTCCCGGTTACATTGCTAACCTGGTATCTCAGCTTCCGGCTCAGGCCATTACGCCTTTTGACCCGGCTGTAACCAGCCCTACAACATTTTTCTGGGTGTCTTCCGTAATCATACTTATTTCAGGTACCCTGTTTGTAATGTGGTTAGGTGAGCGTATTACCGATAAAGGGATTGGCAACGGTATATCGTTGATCATTATGATTGGGATTATAGCCCGTCTTCCTTTCGCCCTCTTTGGTGAACTTGTTTCGCGTATGGAACAGAAAGGAGGGGGACTTGTGATATTCATTGTTGAACTTGCGGTCCTTGTTGGGGTTGTCCTGATCAGTATCCTGCTTGTGCAGGGAACCCGAAAAATTCCCGTGCAGTATGCCAAAAGGATTGTTGGAAATAAACAATACGGCGGTGTAAGACAATACATTCCACTGAAAGTAAATGCTGCCGGTGTTATGCCAATCATCTTTGCCCAGGCTATCATGTTCCTGCCTCTGACACTTGCCGGCTTTGCTCAGTCTGAAGCCTTGTCAGGATTTGCTGCAACCTTTACCAATGTGAATGGTTTCTGGTATAATTTTGTTTTTGCAGTACTCATTATTGTCTTTACCTATTTCTATACAGCTATTACGATCAATCCAAATCAGATGGCTGAGGATATGAAGAAAAACAATGGATTTATTCCCGGTGTCAAACCAGGGAAAAAGACTGCAGAATTTATCGACCAGATAATGTCGCGAATTACATTACCAGGTTCTATGTTCCTTGCATTTGTGGCGATAATGCCGGCGCTGGTCGCGCAAATCGGAGTTACTGCTCAGTTTGCCAACTTCTATGGCGGAACCTCGTTGCTTATTCTGGTTGGTGTTATACTTGACACATTACAGCAGATTGAAAGCCACTTGCTGATGAGGCATTATGACGGACTCACAAAATCGGGACGTATTAAAGGCCGTTCATCAATCAATATGAGTTAATTCAACAGTTAGTGACTGATTTCGGTAAAATGATTCATTACAAGACTGAAGAAGAAATTGAGTTAATAAGGTTAAGTTCTTTACTTGTTGGTAAAACCCTAGCTGAAGTTGCCAGGCATATTAAACCCGGAGTCAAAACGGGTGAGCTTGACAAAATCGCTGAAACTTTTATCCGCGATCATCATGCGGTCCCCGGGTTCAAAGGTTACGGAGGTTTTCCTGCTACCCTTTGCATTTCGGTGAATGAGGTGGTGGTGCATGGTATTCCGGGAAACCGGGAGTTACATGATGGAGATCTCGTTTCAGTTGACTGCGGTGTGATTATGAATGGTTTTTATGGCGATTCAGCCTACTCGTTTGCAGTAGGTGAAGTCAGTGAAGAAGTTCAACTTCTAATGAGTCGCACGAAAGAATCGCTTTACAGGGGAATTGAGGCTGCAAAAGCCGGAAAGCGAACCGGTGACATCGGTTTCGAAATTCAGGCTTACGTTGAGGGTTTCGGATATTCGGTCGTACGCGATTTGGTTGGTCACGGGCTTGGCAGACATCTGCATGAAAAACCGGAAGTCCCCAATTATGGGAAACGGGGAGTAGGGACGATGCTTCAACCGGGAATGGTTATTTGTATAGAACCAATGATCAACCTCGGAAGCCGGATGGTGGTTCAGGAGAACGATGGCTGGACCATCAGAACCTCCGACCGGAAGCCATCAGCACATTATGAGCATGCAATTGCAATCATGGAGGGTAAAACCGAAATACTTTCTTCCTTCGACGAGATTGAAGAAATACTGAAAACGAACACACAAACGAAACAATAAATGGCGAAGCAAATTTCGATAGAACAGGATGGAACCGTTACCGAATCATTGGGTAATGCAATGTTTCGTGTTGAACTGGAGAACGGGCATATTATCACTGCGCACATTTCAGGTAAAATGAGGATGCACTACATTAAGATTTTACCCGGTGACAAAGTGAAACTTGAGATGTCGCCATACGACCTTTCAAAAGGCAGAATAATTTTCAGATACAAATAATAAAACAAACCTGGAAAATGAAAGTAAGAGCATCTGTAAAGAAGAGAACACCTGAATGTAAAATAGTCAGAAGGAAGGGGCGCTTATACATTATCAACAAAAAGAACCCCAAGTACAAACAAAGGCAAGGTTAATCGATTAACTCCAAATAAAAACAATATATGGCACGTATTGCTGGTATTGACATACCCAAAAACAAAAGAGGTGAAATAGGTCTGACCTATATTTACGGTATTGGAAGAAGCACCGCTCAGATGATTTTAAGCAAAGCAGGTGTTGATTTCAATAAAAAAGTCCAGGACTGGAATGACGATGAGCAGAATGCCATTCGTACCATCATTGGTGACCAGATTAAAGTTGAAGGTGCTCTTCGCTCGGAAGTTCAGACAAACATTAAGCGACTGATGGACATTGGTTGCTATCGTGGTATCAGGCACCGTCTTGGGTTGCCTTTACGTGGTCAGAGCACCAAGAACAACGCCCGTACCCGCAAGGGTAAAAAGAAAACTGTTGCCAACAAAAAGAAGGCAACCAAGGGTTAAACAACAGTGTTTAACTGCAGCTTAATAATAAACGAATTGTCGAAAAAATATTGTTATGGCAAAAACTGCTAAAACATCAAAGAAAAGAGTTGTTAAAGTTGATCCGATCGGACATGCTTATGTCACGGCTTCGTTCAACAACATCATTATTTCCCTCACCAACAATGGCGGACAGGTGATCAGTTGGGCATCGGCCGGTAAAATGGGCTTCAGGGGATCGAAGAAAAATACGCCTTATGCAGCACAGATGGCTGCAACTGATTGCGCAAAGGTCGCTTACGATCTCGGCCTCAGGAAGGTAAAAGTATTTGTTAAAGGCCCCGGCTCCGGAAGGGAATCGGCGATCCGTACGATCCATGCTGCTGGTATTGAAGTAACTGAAATTATGGACGTTACTCCTCTGCCACATAACGGATGCCGTCCTCCGAAAAGGAGAAGGGTATAACAATGCCTGCTTGTTGCAGCCATAAATACACTTTCACAGGTTTGTTGTATTGTTGGCTGAGACTGCTGAATAAGAAACAAAATGATCATAAAATAATAAGTAATTATGGCCAGGTACATAGGTCCAAAAACCAAAATTGCACGCAGATTCAAAGATCCGATTTACGGACCCGATAAGTATTTCGAAAAGAAAAACTACGGTCCAGGTATGCACGGAAACTCGAAAAGGCGTAAAAAACTTTCAGAATACGGCACACAGCTTCAGGAAAAACAGAAAGCCAAATACACGTATGGCATTCTTGAGAAACAGTTTAGAAACACGTTTCACAAAGCCAGCCGTAAAAAAGGCGTTACCGGAGAAGTATTGCTTCAACTAATCGAAACGAGGCTTGACAACCTGGTTTACAGACTGGGGATTTCCCCTTCGCGAAATGCCGCCCGTCAACTTGTAACCCATTGTCATATAACCGTTAATAACACGGTAGTGAACATTCCTTCTTACGAAGTTAAGGTAGGCGATGTAATTGCTGTCAGGGAAAAATCAAAATCACTTGAAGTGATTCAAAATGCACTGGCATCTAAGCGCAACACTTATTCCTGGCTTGAATGGGACAGCACGTTGATGAAAGGTAAACTGGGCAGCCTTCCTTCCCGTGAGGATATTCCGGAAAATATCAATGAACAGCTCATCGTCGAGTTGTATTCCAAGTAACGGTTTAATTAGTCAACAAATTCATTACACAAGAGGAAGAAACTATGGCAATATTAGCATTTCAAAAGCCTGAAAAGGTTATAATGATCGAAGCCGATGATTCGAAAGGCGTGTTTGAGTTCAGGCCTCTTGAACCGGGTTTCGGAATTACAATCGGCAATGCCCTCAGAAGAATTCTACTCTCATCGCTCGAAGGATTCGCAATTACTTCATTGAAAATTGAAGGGGTTGATATGGAGTTTTCCTCGATCAAAGGAGTAGTAGAGGACGTTACTGATATTATTCTCAATCTGAAAAAAATCCGCTTTAAAAGGTTACTCGATTCAGAAACCAGCGAGCGCGTTCACCTGGTTATTTCAGGTCAGGACGCATTCACCGCTGGTGATATCAATAAATTTCTATCGGTTTTTCAGGTGCTGAACCCTGAAGTGGAAATTTGCCACATGGAACCATCGGTTAAATTAACGATTGACCTTACCGTTGATAAAGGACGAGGTTATGTTCCGGCAGAAGAGAATAAATTAGCCGGTGCGCCCTTAGGTACCATCGCTATCGATTCGATTCACACACCGATCAAAAACGTAAAGTACACCATCGAGAATTTCCGTGTAGAGCAGAAAACCGACTATGAGAAGCTGATTCTTGAGATCGTAACAGACGGTTCAATTCCTCCCAAGGAGGCCCTGAAAGAGTCTGCCCGTATTCTCATTCACCACTTCATGTTATTCTCTGACGAGAAAATTACCATTGATACCGAAGAAAAGGCTGTTGCCGAAGAGTTTGATGAAACATCGCTACACATTCGTCAGTTGCTGAAAACCAAACTGGTTGATATGGATCTTTCGGTTCGTGCCCTCAACTGCCTTAAAGCCGCTGATGTTGAAACCCTTGGCGAACTCGTATCATATAACAAAAATGACCTTTTGAAATTCCGCAATTTTGGTAAAAAATCACTAACTGAGCTCGAAGAACTCGTGAAGTCGAAAAACCTGGAATTCGGGATGAACATTGCAAAATATAAACTTGATAAGGATTAATTGAAATGAGACACGGAAAGAAAGTAAATCACCTTGGAAGAACCAGCTCCCACCGCAAGGCAATGCTGTCGAACATGGCCGCTTCGCTCATTCTTCATAAACGCATTAACACCACGCTTGCAAAAGCAAAGGCGTTGAGAGGTTATGTTGAACCGCTGATTACCCGTTCGAAAGATGATTCTACACACTCACGAAGGATGGTATTTAGCTATCTTCAGAATAAGGAAGCGGTTATTGCGCTGTTCAGGGAAGTATCTTTAAAGGTTGCCAGTCGTCCGGGCGGATATACCCGCATCCTGAAAACAGGTAACCGTCTCGGCGATAATGCTGAAATGTGTATGATGGAGTTGGTGGATTTCAACGAAAACATGCTTGCAGCTAAAGAAGCACCAAAAGCCAAAACAACCCGTCGTGGCCGTGGCACTAAAGATAAAGTCGCCGATACCAAAACCGCAAAACCGGTTGCCAAGGCCCCTAAAACTCCTGAAGTAAAGGAAGTACCTGAAGTAAAGGAAGTACCTGAAGTTAAGGATGTTAATGAAGAGCCAACAGAAGAGGCCACTGAAAACAAAGAGTAAATTTATTATGGTCAACAAAATGGGGATAAAGTATTTTTTACTTTGTCCTCATTTTGTTTATGATCAGATTTTTTACAAAGCGATCATTTAAAAATTGCCATTGGAATAAACCAGAGTTAATCAAATATTCACAAAAAATTGAGACCAATGAGTGCTATTGCTAATATTTTTGCCCGCCAGATCCTCGATTCGCGCGGAAATCCTACGATTGAAGTAGATGTTTATACAACCAACGGTATCATGGGCCGTGCCGCAGTCCCATCGGGTGCCTCAACCGGCATTCACGAAGCGGTTGAACTCCGCGACGGGGATAAGGGAATTTACATGGGGAAAAGCGTTCTGAAAGCTGTTCAGAATGTTAATAAAGTGCTGGCTGAAGAGCTGAAGGGTTTTCTGGTTTCGGAGCAAAACGAGATTGACCAGCGCATGATTGAACTGGATGGTACACCGAATAAAGGAAACCTTGGAGCCAATGCCATTCTGGGTGTTTCACTGGCCGTGGCCAATGCCGCAGCACAGGAGTCAAGCCAGTTCCTGTTCCGATATGTAGGTGGTGTTAATGCCAATACCCTGCCCATTCCGATGATGAACATCATCAATGGCGGTTCACATGCCGACAATGCCATCGACTTCCAGGAGTTTATGATTATGCCCGTGGGTGCCCCAAATTTCTCCGAAGCTTTGCGTATGGGCACCGAAGTATTTCACAACCTGAAATCGGTTCTGAGTAAGGCCGGTTATTCTACCAATGTTGGTGATGAAGGTGGATTTGCACCGAACCTCAAATCTAACGAAGAAGCCATCACAGTCATTCTGCAGGCAATAGAGAAGGCCGGTTACAAACCGGGTGTTGATGTATTTATTTCACTTGATCCTGCTTCATCAGAGTACTACATTGCGGAAGAAAAAGTGTATCACCTGAAGAAATCTACCGGTGACAAACTGACATCTGCCCAGATGGTAGATTACTGGAAATCATGGGTTGATAAATATCCCATCATTTCAATTGAGGATGGTATGGCCGAAGACGATTGGGATGGATGGAAACTAATGACCGATGTAATGGGTAAGAAAATACAATTGGTGGGCGACGATTTATTCGTTACCAACTCGAAGCGCCTGCAAATGGGAATTGATAAAGGCGTGGCCAATTCAATCCTCGTTAAGGTTAACCAGATTGGCACCCTTACCGAAACCATTGATGCTGTGAACCTTGCATACCGCAATGGCTATACAGCCGTAATGAGCCACCGCTCCGGTGAAACCGAAGACACCACCATTGCTGACCTTGCAGTCGCCTTGAATACCGGACTTATCAAAACCGGCTCAGCCAGCCGCACCGACCGGATAGCCAAATACAACCAATTGCTGCGAATTGAAGAGGTTCTGGGTAGTTCAGCCCGATATTTAGGTAAGGATTTCAAGTACGCGAAATAGTATTTTCCTGTTTTTATTGATTGTCCCCGGAATTGTAATAGTTCCGGGGATTTTATTTTTTCTGTTTTTCGCAAATAACATGGTCCGGGTGACCCCTGCAGACAGCGATTTATGTTCACCAACATAAGATTCCAATGGTACGTTGGGTGAGAATTATTAAGATTAATAAGAGTAGCTTTTATATGTAAAATCGTAAATATAATTACCTTTGCCCGCCTAAAAACTACTAAGTTCTATGAAAATCTTTAAAATCAAAACCCCTGCCTTGTTTTTGATTGCCTGCCTGCTTCTTACAAACCCTGAACTCACGGCAGCCGGAGTACCGGCATCTACAGATGGTACGGTTACTTTTACTGTATTAACTGTAAGTAACGGAGCTACTTATTCACCAAAAAACGTGCTGGCCATCTGGGTAAAGAATGCCCAGGGTAATTTTGTGATTTCCCGTAAGGTGATGGCAGCCAACCGCAAGCAGCACCTTGTGAAGTGGGTTGCCTCTTCCTCAAATAATTCTGTAAATGCAATAACAGGGGCAACTTTGCCTAATCACCAGCAGCATACCATTTCGTGGGATTGCCGCGATGCCAGCGGTAATCTGGTAGCTGATGGAAATTATGAAATATGGGTGGAGTTTACCGAACGAAATTCAAACAGCGGCGGGGCAGTTGGCCCTTCGACAAAAATAGCTTTTACCAAAGGGATGGATGTTGTTTCACTGAACCCTCCCGATGAAACATATTTTAAAAATATGACATTGAACTATAGCCCGCTCAATGTTGGCATCGAAGAAAATCCGGATGCCGGTCTGGCTTTTTCGGCTTTCCCCAATCCTTTCAGCGACAGGTTAAACGTTACTTTCGAATTACCGCAGAGTGATTTTGTTAACATATCGGTTTATGACCTCGGTGGAAAGCGCGTCGCAGAGCTGGTTAACGAAGATTTGCCTAAGGGTGTCAGCACATTCTACTGGGAAGGAAAGGCTGAAAACGGAAAGCTTTTAAATCCCGGTGTTTATTTCCTCAGAGTTATATACCAGGGGAAATTATTGATGCGTAAGGTTGTTTTTGCAGGCTGACAGCCGGTCATGCGGATCAATTGTCAACTTTTTACGTTGAATTTTAAATTTACTTTCTTTGACAAACTGCCTGCCTAAGGCAATCTGCTCTCGTAAAATGGCAGGAACCATTTTTAACCTGGTAATTTAAGTTTTAAGCTTGAGTCCACTCCGAAAACTAGTTTTTTGACACCAAGACACAAAAACACTAAGACTATCCAATTTTAATATACAGATATTCAATATTTTGTGTAAGTTGGTGTCTTGGCCCCGCCACGGCGGGGTGGTGTCTATTCTTCTTTATTGACCTTTCGGAGCAGGCTAAGTTTTAAGCTTTACTTTTATCCAAACAGAGGTGCATACTTATTACTTTTTACTTTTTATTTTTTACTTTTATTCCGTATTCAGATATTTACTATATACCCTGAACCGTTTGACAATGGGCGCATCCAGCCGCTCAACCACCGCCCGCATCCGGGTATTGGTTTCGAGGATCAGGTGGGTCGCAATACTTTTAAAACCTGCCTTTTTTGCTGATTCAAGCAGTTTGAGTCCCATCCATATCTCAAGACCGTGGCCCTGCAATTCCGGCTTCACGGCGCCGAGCATCAGGTCGAGTTGTGTAGCTGTTTTCATTGACCGGAGAATGTGGAACCAACCAAAAGGAAATAACCTTCCCCGTGCTTTCATTATTCCTGCTGACATGTTTGGCAAGCCAACTATATAACCTACAATTTCATCATTGCTGGTGATTATTTTGACAAAATTGGGATTCAGCACCGGCATATAGCGTTTAGCCAGATCCTGCATTTCTGTCTCATTCAGTGGGTAGAAACCATAAAGCTGGCTGTAGGTCTCATTGGTCAGCCTCAATACCGGCAATATATAAGGCCTGAGTTTTTTTCTGGATGTAAATTCAATCAACTCATACCTGCGGCTGTTCTCCACGCGCTGTTTGGCTCGCTGATAGACTTCCGGCAACAGCAGGTTCAGGTCGAAACGGTAGGTAAGGCAGTCCACAAACTTCTCAAATCCTGCATTTTCAAGAAAAACAGGCATGTAGGGCAGATTGCAGTTGGTGTCGATCAGGGGAAGGTCGTCAAACCCATCGATCTGAAATCCTTGTGGGTCCTTGTCGGAAAAGCCAAAGGGACCGGTCAGGTTTTGCATGCCTTCGTTGATTGCCCATTCTGTAATAAACCCCAGCAGTGATTCAGCTATTACCAAGTCATTGTAACAGTCGAAAAAACAAAACCTGGCCGATTTTTCACTTTGTTGTTGATTATAGGTGTGATGAATGATGCCCATAATCCTCCCACTCGGGACATTGTTTTGATAAGCAACAGCCAGGATGGTCTTGCAATGACTGAATGCAAGGTTTTTCTTAGGATTGAAAAAGTTCCATTCATCAATATAGATCGGAGGTAACCAATTGGAGTGGCCGGCATGTATGGCTTCCGGCAGTTTGATAAAATCTCTGAGGGCGTTATGGTCTTTAACAATTCTGACTTCAGGTTTCATAAAAGAGAACTTGATTATCCCCGGAGAACCCGGATGCAGCATCTGGTTCTGCTTTGATGATACAAAGATGATTTATTTCATCCGTAATTGCAAAAGAAAGAATTGTAATTTAGTAGCTCGAAAAGTGCCCGTTGCCTTTGTGCTGTATGATCTGAGGCCGAGGCGCTTTATAACTGATAAATATCCACTTATGAATGATATTGCATACGTCGGTGAGCATTTGCTAACCGGATCCATTGGTAGATTCCTGATTTACCTCTCCTTTTTGTCGGGTTTTGCTGGCATTTTCTTTTATCTGAAAATGCTTAACAAAGTGCCTGAGAATAAATCTCTGCTGAAAATTGCCAGAACGGCATACTTGGTTCAAACGTTTTCGATTGTCGGTGTTTCAATGACCTTGTTTTACCTGATCGTAAACCATTGTTTTGAATATGCTTATGTTTATCAGCACTCCTCAGCACTGATGCCTTCAAAGTATATTATTTCAAGTTTCTGGGCAGGGCAGGAGGGTAGTTTCCTGTTGTGGGCATTCTTTATTGGTCTTTTCGGCATTGGCGCAATGCTGACAGCACGTAAACTTGAAAGTCCGGCAATGATGGTTGTTATACTGGCACAGTTATTCCTGATGACGATGTTATTGGGCGTTAATATTGCCGGAATCCCATTGGGTAACGATCCGTTTCAGTTACTTAGGCTGATGCCCGTGAACGCCGGAAACGATTTTTTCAGCAATCCGGATTATCTGGGTTTTATAACCGATGGAAACGGGTTGAATCCGCTGCTTGAAAACCCCTGGATGGTGATTCATCCGCCGTTGCTTTTTATGGGCTATGCCACGGCTATATTCCCGTTTGCTTTCGCTGTTGCATCGTTGGTTCAGAACGACAAGCGTTACTGGCTTAAGCCGGTTCTGCCATGGATTTTGCTTTCAATTGGCCTGTTGGGTATCGGCCTGATTATGGGTGGTGCCTGGGCTTATCAGTCGCTTACTTTTGGTGGTTTCTGGGCATGGGATCCCGTTGAGAATGCCTCTTTTGTTCCATGGCTGGTGCAGGTAGCCGCTTTGCATTATCTGCTGCTTTCGTATAAACGCGACAAGTACTATATCGGAACTTATATTTTTACTTTCCTTGGGTTTATTATGGTGCTGTATGCCAGCTATCTGACCCGATCGGGTGTGCTTGGCGAAACTTCAGTTCATGCCTTCGGTGATGATGGCCGTAGTTTTCAGTTAGTTCTTTTTATGACGGTTTTTGTTGTTCTGGCTGCCTGGGTTTTGATAAAAAGGAGAAAGGATATCAAATCAAATGAGCTGCCTGATCTGTTCAACAGGGAATTTTTAATGATGTACGGTTCGATTGTTATGCTGCTTTCGGCATTCCAGGTAATCAGTACAACTTCAGTGCCTGTGATAAACAAGATATTTGGCACCGGGATGACTCCTCCTGCTGATGTTGTCGGTTTTTACAATACGTGGCAAATGCCTTTTGCCATACTCGTAACCATACTGCTGGGCCTGGGACAATATGTTGCTTACGGTAAAAACGATAAAAAACAATTCTGGCGCTTTATCGTCTACCCGGTCGCTTTATCTGTTGCTGCCGGTATTATTGGATTTATTATAGATCCTTCCATGAGTATCGCGAACGGTGTGTTTTTAATCTGTATAGCATTTACAATCTTCACTTCTCTGGGATTCCTTCTCAGATTTTCAGGCGGAAAATCAAATGCAGGCGCTGCCATTACCCATGCCGGTTTTGGAATTTTTCTGTTAGGTGTCCTGTTGTCCATGTCGAATACCGAGGTGCTTTCAAAAGCCGATAAATCTGCAATGACTGGTGGAAGTGACAACATCATGCTCTTTAAGGATCAGGTAAAGGAAATGGGCAACTACTACATTTGCTACAGTGATAGTAAAACTGAGCGTGATGAAACATTTTACCAGGTCGATTATCTGAAAAAAGGAGCCGATGACAAGCTTTATCTTCAATTCTCATTGTTCCCGTCACTAAAAGTTAATCCCAGAATGGGCAATGTGCACAATCCTGATACCAGGAATATGGTGAAAGGCGATGTATTTATGTACCTGACTTATGCCGAGGATCCCGCGAAACGGATGCCTGGCGGATATGCGCTTACAGGAACTTCTGAGGTTGCCATGGGCGATACATTGATTGCCGGCCCGGCAAAGATTTTACTCGATTCATTGTATGTAGAGGCAATGGATGAGAATGCCGACCATGTGAAAATCACGGCATTGATGAAATCTGCTGATAATTCCGGGAAGGTCAATACCTATCCATTGACTTATGAAGTGAAAGGTGGATTCGGGGAAAATGGCATTATTAACCTTGATGATCAAGGCGTTAGGCTGAGGTTTGATAATGTTTCGAACAATCCCAAAAGTATCCTTGTCGGGATTTTTGAAAAACAACCTGAATTCGTGGTTGCCAAGATCATGTTTTTCCCATGGATATGGGTTCTTTGGGCAGGGTCTGTTATCATGTTCTCAGGCATAACCATCAACATCTGGAGGCGTGCTGTTAAAGCCCGGCAAGCGGCCGAATAAACAGACAAAGACTGATATCTTAACCAGCGACTCTTTACAGATGACAGGCAAAACGATCAGGACAATTTCTTTTGCAGGAGCCGGAAATATTGCCTGGAATCTGGCCCCTGCATTGTTGAATGCCGGTTTTGAAATCAGATACATTATAAGCCGTCATACGGAAACTGCCGGATCATTGGCGTCTGCTGTTGGAGCCGACGCAATTGATTCAATTGCCGTCATTGATAATGAAACAGACCTGCTTTTGCTGGCTTTGCCCGATCAGGCAATTCCTGGTTTTCTGTTGAACCTGGCAAACACAGGTATCTATAACGGGATTGTCGCACATACATCGGGTACCCAATCACTGGAAGCCATCACCCGTCTCCATCCCAAAGGCGGCGTGGTGTATCCATTGCAATCATTTACAAGGCAAACTCATCCTGATATTTCGAAAGTTCCGTTCTGTATTGAAGGTTCATCACCCGAAATTGCAGAACAGCTCGCGGTTGTGGCCAGATTGCTATCAAATGATGTGCGGTTTATTGAATCTGATCAGCGGGCGGCAATTCACCTTGCGGCAGTTTTTGCCTGCAACTTTTCAAATTATCTGTTCGCCGTATCTGATTGCCTTCTAAAAATATCAAAGGTTAATCCGGACATTCTGCTTCCGCTGATTCAGGAAACAGCACTCAGACTGAAAGGCGGCGATGCTGCGTCTCTGCAAACAGGCCCGGCGGTCAGGGGCGACTGGTCAACCATCGAAAAACATCTGAGAATGCTGCAAAATCATCCGGATCTGATTGAATTATACAAAATAATCAGCGACCATATCGTTAAAATGAAAGAATCAGGTTCACCTTGCTAATATTAATAAACTATGTCGAATTACAAAGAAGGCCTGACCCGGATTACTACCTTTATTTTTGATTATGACGGGGTGCTAACCAATGGAGTTATACTGATAACCAATACTGGCGACCAACTCCGGACCGGACATGTGAAGGATGGTTATGCGTTGCAACTTGCCATCAAAAGTGGTTACAGGGTGGCCGTTATCTCAGGGGGTTATTCCGAATCGATGCGCCACCGGTGCAACGCACTTAATCTCACCGATGTTTTTCTTGGGGTAGAAAATAAACAACAGGTTTTTGAAGAATATGTCAGCAAAAATAACCTTACCCCGGATGAAATTCTTTATATGGGTGATGATATTCCGGATTTTCATGTGATGAAAATGGTCGGGATGCCGGTTTGCCCGTCTGATGCAGCGGAAGAGATTAAAAGTATTTCCAGCTACATCAGTCATTTTCCGGGTGGAGCAGGCTGCGTGCGAGATGTAATTGAGCAGGTGATGAAATTACAGGGTAAGTGGATGAATGGCAATGCATTTCACTGGTAGTGCCATGAAAGTAAAGCAGGATCGTTTTTTGATTTCGTTGCTTCGCCTGGTCCGCTGGCCAAATCTGCTGATTGTTGCCTTAACCCAGTCTATGATCTTTTATGTCCTGATCGGAAGTGTTTACCGCAGGCATGATGCAACGGCTGCCCTTGAACCTTTTCTTTTTATTTTATTGGTATTCACCACTGTATTGATTTCTGCAGCGGGATATGTTATTAACGATTATTTTGATGTCAGGACCGACCGGATCAACAAGCCGGAAAAACTGATAATCGGGAAAAGTATTCCGCGGCGCAACGCCATAAAGTTGCATTTTATCATAAATGCTATTGTCATTGTCAGCGGGTTTTTTCTTTCATGGAAGGTTGGATCTTTCAGGCTGGGACTGCTATTCCCGCTCGGAGTCATTACTTTGTGGTTTTATTCGGAGCGTTACAAACGCAAAGTATTGGTTGGAAACCTGGCAGTTGCTGTTATGTCGGCCATGGTTGTACTGGTGGTCTGGCTGTTCGAATTCTTTGCCCTGAGGTTGCAGCCTGATAAATTTATGACAGTTTATACTTCTATCGGACTTGTTTCAAGGATGGTACTGGCATACGTTGGCTTTGCATTTCTGCTAACCCTTGTAAGGGAAATCATTAAAGATGTTGAAGATTTGGAAGGTGATGCAGCAACCGGTTGCCGGACGCTGCCTGTGGTTTATGGTACTGAGTTCGCAAGAGGTATTTCGCTGGCGCTTTTGGTTGTAACCTTATTGTCAGTTGTATTTTGCAGTTTCTGGCTTTACACGCATGCAATGCCGGTGCCTTCATTTTATTTCGGGTTGTTTGTGTGTTTGCCTGTTCTGGTAAACATTTATTTAGTATTCAAATCCACCGGAACTTCAGACTTTCACAGAATAAGTACTCTTCTCAAAATAACCATGCTGGCTGGGATATTAGGCCTTATTCCTCTTGCAATATTTCTGTAAATGTTTATTGATGAATGATTTAAATAACTCTGGTTATTATTTTATACTGGCATCCCAATCGCCCAGGCGGCATTTCTTATTGGGTGAGATTGGTTTGAATTTTGAAATTCAGGTAAAATCAACCGATGAAAATTATCCCGCTGAATTACAATGTGAAGACATCGCTTTATATGTGAGTAAGGTCAAATCTGAAGCATTCGATTTTAATGATTTGCCCGGGAATGCCCTCGTGATTACAGCCGATACCATCGTATGGCTCGAAGGCGAATGCATTGGTAAACCATCTGATGAGGAAGATGCAAGGAATATGCTGGGTAAACTTTCGGGTAAAAAGCACACGGTAGCCACCGGGGTGTGCTTTAAAACAAAAGACAGGTTCCATTCCTTTCATGTGAATACCGATGTTTATTTCAGAGAACTGAAACCGGCCGAAATTGACTATTATGTTGAAAAATACAAACCACTCGACAAGGCCGGAGCCTACGGTATTCAGGAGTGGATAGGTTATATAGGCGTAGAGCGGATCGAAGGCTCTTATTTTAATGTAATGGGTTTGCCGGTGCAGCGGCTGTATTGTGAATTACAGAAGTTTATTCAGGAATCTGCCGGCCGCTGAACGGGTTGTAGTTTAACTATTTTAGAAATTTCAGACAGATTTTCTCTTATATGGTTGTATGAATTGATCCGTTGAAAATGACGGAAATGTTCTTCTATTGTCAGGATAAACTGGTTCTATAATCAATGTTGTCTGGTAAAAATTAAGAGATTACCTGAGTGCCTGTCCCGAACACTTTTTCGGGAGAGCTCACCGAAGGCAATCTCATAACTCATTTCAAAAGTTAACCAGACAGGAGTGATTTGAATCCTGTTTGATTGATAGTGAGGGTCTGCTGAAAAATAGCTAAACCTCTTAAAATAAAACCTCTACAAGGTATAATTGTGTTTTAGGTGCACGGGAATTGGGTTATAGCAACAAAAACCTTGCATCTATATTGCAAATTGCGGCCCTCCTTGAACAGGAATAGCCACAGAGTGGCGAAACGTTGGTAGTAAATCAAAGACTAGAAGAACTTTAAGGTGCAGAGCACCGCAACGTAAAAAGGGCTGCGACTTTTTTGAGTTTTTCAGCAAGCCCTGGTTAATGATCTATTTGTTTTTCAGCAAGCTATGTTTAATCATTAACATAACATTAACACTGCGCTATTTAAATTCATTCTAAATTAGCAAAGATTATTACTTCATAGATACACCGGCCGGTTGGGAACATTCAATGTGGCCATTTTTATTACCCTTACAACAGCGATGCCCCGGGATAGTGTTAAGTAAAAAGTAAAAAGTAAAAAGTAAAAAGTAAAAAGTAAAAAGTAAAAAGCGATGAGGTAAGCGACGGTTGGTGAGCTTTTTGTCGAACCATGTCGAACCATTGTCGAAGCTTAAAAAGTAGAAATCAGGTTGAGTTTTGGCGCTCTCATTTCATTTGTTGCGACATTTTACATTTAACATAGTACTGGTATTTCAGGCTTTAATCATAGTTTGATTTTTTTCTTCCATTTCCTTTTACGGCTTCCATCGCTTCGTTTTCTGAATAATTCAATGACTAACCATTTAAATCTTTTCAGGATGAGAATATTCCTTTCGTTTTTTTTGTTCCTTGCAATTATAAATGCAGGGGCGCAGGTGGCTATCAATACCGATGGCGCCAATCCTGACAATTCAGCCATGCTCGATGTTAATTCTGTTGGCAAAGGACTGTTGATCCCGCGGGTAGCCCTTACCGGCACTCTGGATGTTGTAACCATCGCATCCCCGGCAATAAGCCTGCTGATCTACAATACGGCAACGGCAGGT
>JBBQIQ010000045.1:0-25985 GCA_038325075.1 Bacteroidales bacterium
TCAATTTTTTGCAAATTTACGCTTATCCGGTCAATTGACCAAGAGCCCGGGAGCGCAATTAGCAGCACAGCTCAATCAATCTGCTTGTGTGCTTCTTCGTTTGTCCGCATCTTATTTACTGATGTGCATTTCTATGGCTGGATTTAGATATTTTCCCCTATCAAAGCCAAAACCTGCGTCAGAAGATGAGACGCAGGCCAACTTCCATGTTAGATGGGTTAGAAATTAGAAATTAGACATTTCTTTCCGTTATTTCATAGCATTGCACTATGATATTGTTAATCATGGCTGGAATTTACTAGTTTTCCTATCAAAGTCAGAGCCTGCTTCAGAAGATAAGACGTAGGCTAACCTATAGGTAAGTCTCAGGCCAACTTCGAGGTTAGAAGGGTTAGAAATTAGACATTAGAAATTAGAAATTTCTTTCCGTTATTTCTTAGCTTTGAACTCTGATATTGTTAACCATGGCTGGAATTTACTAGTTTTTCTATCAAAGCCAAAGCCTGCGTCAGAAGATAAGACGCGGGCTAACCAGAGGTAACCGAAGGTAAGTCTCAGGACAACTTCGAGGTTAGATGGGTTAGAAATTAGAAATTAGAAATTAGAAATTTCTTTCCGTTATTTCATAGCTTTGCATCATGATACTTGTTACAGGCGCCACAGGGCTGGTCGGATCTTATCTGTTATTTGATTTGCTGAAAACAGATGAACCAATACGTGCACTTCTGCACAATCCGGGAAGTCTCAGCCGTACCCATAAGATTTTTGCCAGCCTTGGTGTCGATGTAAAACTTCTCGATAGGGTTGAATGGGTGGAGGGCGATGTGCTTGATTATTTCTCGTTGCTGGATGCCATGAAAGGCGTTCAGAAAGTTTACCATTGTGCCGCCATTGTATCTTTTGAACCACGCGACCATAACCTGATGATGAAAGTGAACGTTGATGGCACAGCCAATGTGGTAAATGCCGCACTTGAAGCGGGTGTTGATAAGCTTTGCCACGTTAGTTCTATTGCATCGCTTGGCAGGACGGAGAACAGCAACATCATTGATGAAAAGTCGCAGTTCAAAACATCCTCCTACAATTCCAAATATTCGCTCAGCAAGTTTTCAGGCGAACGCGAAGTCTGGCGTGGCACTGCCGAAGGGTTGAAGGCGGTTATCGTGAACCCCTCAGTTATCCTGGGTTATGGCTATCCTGAAAAAGGTAGTACAAAACTGTTTACCACCATTTACCGGAATTCCTGGTTCTATGGCAAAGGGACCAATGGTTTTGTGGATGTACAGGATGTGGTGCGTGCAATGACCGGCCTGATGGAAAGCAGTGTGCAGAATGAACGCTTTGTCGTTTCCGGGGGTGATTTCACTTACCGTGAAATTTTTACCCTGATCGCCCGTGGTTTTGGGAAATCCGATCCTAAGATGGCTGTTTCTGATATTGCACTGGATATATTCTGGCGACTAGAGTGGTTAAGAAGCAAAATCACCGGGGCAAGACCTCTTATTACCCGTGAAACAGCAAGAACCTCGAAGGGAAATTTCTATTATGCCACGAAAAAATTGCATTGTACCCTCAACTTTGAATTTACCCCCATCGAAAAAACAATCAGCCGGACGTGCCGGCTGATGAGTGAAAATATATTGAAATCCCGATAGGGAGAATGTTTAATCTTTTGCCACGGTCTTGTAGTGGTCGTATTTTTCAAGCACTTCAGTCACAAACCGTTGTGTTTCTTTTCCGCTTACCTTTCCATATTTAGCAACCGGGTCGTTGTAAAATTCAGGTTGCGACTTGGATAATAAGCAGAATTCAACATTATCTGCCCAAACCCTTGGATTTTTATTGTGTTTTTCAGCAAGATTGTAAGCATCCAGAATATGGGCAAGTCCGATGTTGTAGGCTGCCAGCACAAATTTTTTCCGTTCATCAGGATCCGGAACCTTGCCTTTAAACTGGTTGTCTAAGTATTTAATCAGTCTAACGCCGGCAGCAATCTGGTCTTGTGGTGTTGATCCTTCGTGTGCACCAAACCTTTGGGCAGTGGAGGGCATCAGTTGCATCAAACCAAAAGCACCTACCCGCGATTTAGCATCGGTGTTGAATTTTGATTCCCTGTAAATCAGGGCCGATAACAAACGCCAGTCCCAATTTATACTCATACTCATCTGCCTTATTACATCATCGTAATCAGAGATGGTTTTATGCTTCAACGGCATGCCCAGTGCAAGGTGCACATAACGCGGGTTCTCAAAATACCTGGTGTACTCAGTTTTAAACTCACGGCTGTCGCGGTTGTTTATAATCCACTGATTCACGGCCTCGCGCAAATTAACAGAACCTTTGCGCACGGCCCAGCTTACACCAATTTCAGGACTGGCGACTGTTCTTACATCAAGGTCGTTGTATATGAGCGAATATGCATTCGCTGTGTTTTCGAAAGCAATCGTATATTCTGTCTCACCTTTTGCAACGGCTTCGATCAGGCTGCCGGTGTTTTTTTGTGAATCGGTACTGAACTCAATACTCTGACCGGTAGCGTGCTGCAAATCAGACAAATAATACTGCTTGCGCGATAATGCTGATAAAGTAATGGTTTTACCTTCGAGTTGTTTCAGATCTGTTATCAGGTGCGAGTCAACGGTTTTCATATCCCGCATTTTACGCCAGTTGGCTGGCTTACGCTGAATAAGAACCTGATGAGCAATAAACAGGGGCTCCGTTTGGTCAATCGCAAACCGGCGGTTAGTAACCGGTGGTAATTCCATGGCTACAATGTCAACCCTTCGTTGCTGCAGATATTGCAATGCTTTATGGTAGTCAGGTTCAACAACAATCTCGAGCTCAACACCGAGGTTGTTGGCGAACTGTTTCAGCATTTCATACTGATAACCTTTTGGTTCTCCTTTGATCTCAAAATAATTGAATGGGTTATCATCGGTAATAGCAACTAATTTTCCGCGTCGAATAATGTCTTTCAGTAAACCGCCCACCTGGTCGGCGCCTAAATATTGCTGATCCGATGACACCGAGCATGATACAGGAACCAGCATGATAGTCATCAGGATAAATAAACTCAGGGTGTTATATATGATTCGTCTTCGCATTCAATTGATTTAGGTTAATCCTGGGCCGGCGGGCTTATAATTAAGCAAAAGCCCCGGCTGAGTAGCCTCTTTCTGTATTACAGGGAGGTGTGAAGCCGGTTTTACAAATGCTGTGCCAAAAGAAATTAATGAGCATACTATCTGACCATTGGAATTGGCAGGAATAAATTCGGAAAGATTTCGATCCCGATAATAATGTTATTTCTTGGAGCTTTGAACTTGTAGCTTTAGGCTTACTATGTAGTCTTCCTGTACCGCCATACAGCCAGCGATAACATGGCAATTCCGTAGATGAACAGAATGCCAAGCTTATCTGAAATATGCTGAAACCCAGAGCCTTTCAGCATAACCATACGGATCATGGAGATAAAATAAGCGATCGGGTTTACACCATTTAAATTTCTGGCCCATTGCGGCATACTCTCCACAGGCGTAAACAATCCGCTCATTAAAATAAAGATAACCAATACAAACCATGAAAGGAACATGGATTGTTGCTGGGTGTTGGTAACTGTTGATAAAAAAAGCCCGATGCCCATCACGACAAGCAGATAAACAGAAGCAATGAAAAAGATGAGGAATATATTGCCCAATAAAGGGATATCAAAAAGCAACCGGGCAGCTAAAAGGCCTACAGCCAGCTCGAAAAGGGCAATAATCCAGAAAGGGATTAGTTTACCGGCGATGAATTGATATTTTTTAATTGGTGTAACGTTGATCTGCTCTATGGTGCCGATTTCCTTTTCACGCACCACATTCATCCCCGCGAGGAACATCCCGATGATGGTAACCAGCAGTACAAGAATGCCAGGTATCATATAGGTTTTGTAGTCCAACTCAGGATTGAACCAGAAAGACCACTTTATTTGTATCGGGAGTGCCGTTCCAGGCTGGATGTCAGTTAAAATGCGGTTATTGAAATCGCTGATGATGGAGATCGTATAGGCATTCATCAGCGCTGCCGCACTTCCGTTGATGGCATCGTTGATTACCTGCACCCGGGCAGGAGTGCCCGTAACCAGGTTCTTTTCGAAACCGGGCAATAATACCAGCATCTGATGTGCTTTCCCTTTCCGGATATATTCCATCCCATCCTTACTGTTGGCACTCTGCCCGACAACGTGAAAGAACGGGGACGACCTGAAATGTTCAAGCAGGCTTCTGGAATTTACAGTGTTATCATTGTCAACAATATAGAGATTAATGTTTTTAATCTCAAAGGTCACAGCGTAGGAAAGGATCAGCAACTGAACCACCGGGACCACAAAAATGATGGGTAGCATCATCCGGTTGCGGAACACCTGTAAAAACTCTTTCTGCACTATGTAGAAAATTGTCCTCATGTTGTGGAAAGCTCTTTAAGCAAGCCTGATTTTAAACTTTTTGATGCTGGCCAGGATAAATACTGTGGTCATAACCATCAGGATCAGAGTCTCTTTCCAGAAATAAGCGATGCCGGTTCCTTTGAGCATGATCGATTTGATAATCAGTATAAACCAGCGGGGAGGCATAAGGGTGCTCAGCCATTGAAGCACAACGGGCATATTTTCAACCGGGAAAATAAACCCGGAAAGCAGAATGGTCGGTAGCATCAGTGCAAACATCGATAGCATCATAGCGGTTTGCTGGTTGTTGCTAACCGTAGAAATAAAAATGCCCAGCGAAAGGGCCAGCACAATAAACAGGATACTCTCAGCCAGCAATAAAGTCAGGCTTCCGTTAATGGGCACACCAAAAACAAAATAGCTCAAAACCAGAATGGAAATGGCATTGACAAAAGAAAGTAAAACATAGGGCATGACTTTACCGGCTATGATATGAAAGGGTTTTAACGGCGAAACCAGTAAAACCTCCATAGTGCCCAGTTCTTTTTCGCGGGCAATGGATATGGAGGTCATCATGGCAGAAACCAGCATCAGCAGAATTGTAATAATTCCCGGAACAAACATATATACACCCTTAAGCGCAGGGTTGTACATCATGCGGATTTCCGGAATAATGACAGGGCCGGTGGTGTTGATCATCAATGTCTTATTGTATCCGGTGATGATACCATTGGCATAACTCACCAGCAGATTGGCAGTGTTGGGGTCAGAGGCATCGGCAATCAACTGAATGGAGGGTTTTTCGCCCCGTTCAAGTTTTTGTGCGAAATTGTCTTCAAAAACCACCACCATTTTGTTTTGGCCTTTGCGGAAACTTTCTTCAATTTCGGATTGGGAATAAAGAATTTCACCATGCAGAAAATATCCGGAAGCAAACAGCTTATGCTGAATGGCCAGGGTAACCTGGTCGTGCGAAGGATCAACCACCGAAACCTTTATATCTTTTACTTCGTTGGTGATGGCAAACCCGAATAGCAGCACCTGAACCAAGGGCATCCCGAACAGGATGACCATAGAACGGACATCGCGGAAAATGTGGAGGAACTCTTTAATGATAAATCTTTTCATTGTCCGCTGTATTGACTGGCTTTTCGCGCCAGTTTAAGGAACACCTCGTTCATATTGGCCGCTTCATATTTCTCCTTCAGCTTTCCCGGAGTATCAAGGGCTTCGATTTTTCCGTCAACCATAATGGAGACCCTGTTGCAATATTCGGCTTCGTCCATATAGTGAGTGGTTACAAATACAGTAATACCCGAAGCCGCCGTTTCATAAATCATTTCCCAGAACTGCCGGCGGGTAATGGGATCAACACCCCCGGTGGGCTCATCCAGAAAAACAATTTCAGGCGTATGCATGATGGCAACCGAGAAAGCCAGTTTTTGCCTTGTGCCTAATGGGAGAGCGGCGATAATGGTTTTTTCAAGATGCGAAATTTCAAGCCTGTCAAGCATTTCAGCGGTTTTGTTTTTTATATCAATGCGGCTCATTCCATAAATACCACCATAAAACCTGAAATTCTCGTAAACAGTCAGGTCTTCGTATAGCGAGAAGCGCTGACTCATATATCCTATGCGTTGTTTGATTTTTTCGGTTTGGGTAAAGACATCGTAACCCGCAACCCTTATTTTGCCGGAAGTCGGTTTTGATAAACCGCACAATATTCTTAATGCAGTGGTTTTACCGGCTCCGTTGGCACCGAGGAATCCAAAGATTTCACCTTTGTAAACGGAAAAAGATAAATGGTCGTTGGCTACAAAACTGCCAAACTTCTTCACCATGTCTTTTGCCTCAATGGCGATCACTCTGTTATTCATTGCCTTTTCTCATCAGATCGATAAAGCAATCCTCAATGCCGGGCTCGGTCTCGCTTACTTCTGTATGACCCAGTCCCGATTGTTCCAGAAAAGAACGGATTTTGTCAGCATCAAGTTGCCCATGCTGAGCGGTGGCATGCACAAAATCGCCAAACATATCGGCACTGTGAATGACCGGATGTTCTTTTAGTTTTCTGATGAGGCTGAGGGTGTTGCTGTTTCTTACCCGGAACAACTGCCAATGGAAAGATGCGGTAATGGCAGCCGGGGTGTCTGTTGCCAGAATTTTACCATGCTGAATCAGTGCAACGCGGTCGCAAAGGTTCGCTTCGTCCATATAGGGTGTTGAAACAATGATCGTAATGCCCTCTTTCTTAAGGCGGATAAGCATTTCCCAGAATTCGCGGCGCGAAACAGCATCCACACCGGTGGTAGGTTCATCGAGCACAAGCACAACAGGTTTGTGGATCAGGGCGCACGAGAGTGCCAGCTTCTGTTTCATCCCTCCCGAAAGTTTGCCGGCCCTGCGATTCGCAAAAGGTGCAATCTGATCGTAAATATCCTTTATCAGATAGTAGTTTTCACCAATATCAACTTTAAAAATTCCGGCAAAGAATTTCAGGTTTTCTTCGACTGTCAGGTCCTGGTAAAGCGAGAACCTGCCGGGCATATATCCAAGGATTTTTCTCAAAGCCTTGTAATCCTTCACTACATCCAAACCTTCAACGGAGGCCGTACCGGAATCGGGTAAAAGTAAAGTTGTCAGAATACGGAAAAGAGAGGTCTTTCCGGCTCCATCGGGGCCGATAAAGCCGAAAATCTCTCCCCTTTTTACCGAAAAACTCAGGTTGTCAAGGGCTTGCGTTTTTCCGTAACGCCTGGTAATCCCTTCACAACTTATTGCGTATTCTGACATCTTTAGGTTTATTTTCTTATAGCCCCTTCCATGGTCCAGACAGCAGTTTTCCCAAGGCCCATCCAGGCTGCCCCGATATATCCCCTGATCTTCAGCGACTTTCCGGTTTCAAATTTCATATAGCAGTTGTAGGTTTTACCACTGGAAGGATTGTAAATAGTGCCTCCGCTCCACTCATCGTCACCTGCATCGAAGCTAAAATCCTTCAGAATCTGAAGTCCCATTACTTTCCTTGATTGAAGTTTTGTATCCGGATTGTTTTTATCAAGCTTCTCTTTTCCATTGGTTTCTTTTGGCTCTTTCAGCCATACGATTTCACCAACATATTTGCCATTGCTGGCTTTGTGGATTTTAACCTGTGATTTTTCTTTGCCGGTATCATCATCGTAAGTGAGATATATCCCAGCGATTTTATCGGCTTTCCCGTCCTGTGCTTTTGTTAAAGAGGGGAATGCAATGGCAATGGACAACATTGCAAAAATCAGAATCTGTTTCATGGTACATAGTTTAATTTGTGAATATGTGTCGAAGATACTCTATTTGAAGAAAACAACCTCGGCCGGCATGGCAATTTTCAGCCTTCCGTCGTTTACAACGCTAAGTTTTACAGCATAAACCAGGTTTACCCTTTCTTCACGTGTCTGAATGATTTTTGGGGTAAATTCAGCGGATGGCGAAACCCAGGTCACAGTTCCTTCCAGTTCGCTCATCCCATCTTTTACATCAATAAATACCTTTGCTTTCTGACCGGTTTTTACTCCTGAAAGCATATCGCCACTGATATAGACCCGCAGATCCATCGATTCCAGGTTGGCAATCTTATACAGCGGTTTCCCGAAACCAGTGACTTCGCCGGGTTTGGCATATCGCGACAAGACCGTTCCCTCAACCCTGTTTACAAGAAAGCAACGATTAAGAGCTTCATTCACCTGGGCAATCTGAGCATCCAGCGCTTTTATTTCATCGCTTACAGCCGCCAGTTGCGTCTTAACACTTGCAAATTGCTGTTCAATTACCCGGATAGAACCTGTTACATCGTCGAGTTGTTTGGGTGTGGCAGCCTCTTCTTTTAAGAGGTTTTCTATCCTGCGGAGATCGTTGTTCAGGTTGGCTTTTTGCTGATTATAAACGGCAGCCTGGGCATTGATGCTGGCCGACCGGCTTGCTACGGCTGATTTCTGGGCCTGAAGCTGAAGCCTTTTGTAATGCAGGTCAGTCGTATCAATTAATCCGATTGTATCACCCTGCTTCAGGATTTGTCCTTCCATAACATTGAGCCAGAGAATCCTTCCATTGGCTTCGCTCGAGATGGTGGTTTCAACGGCTTCAAAATTTCCATAAGCATCCGAAACATGCTTGTTTTGTTGGCACGAAACCATAAATCCGGTGATCATTGTGAGAAATATTAGTGTTTGCTTCATTTTCATTTTATCATGGATATTTAAGTCGTTTGTATCTCCTTTACCTGATCAGGCCAATGGCGGTTATGTAGTTAAGCTTTGCATACTGCAACTGTATATAGTGCAGGCTCATGTTGAGGTTGGCCTGGGTACGGGCATTCTGTTCTGTAAGAAACTCCGATGAGGTTATAATTCCCTGATCGAGCTGCGCTCCTGCCGATTTGGCGATGGTTTCGCGTAGTTTTACGATGCGGTGATCCGCTGCAATAAGGTTTTCGGTTTTTAAAATTTCCTGATTCAGGTTGTTCAACAGGATACGTTGGTTTCTTTCGTGGTTTTCCTTCTGGGTTTCAATCACATCTTTCTGAATACCAATGATCTGATACTCCTTTTTATGCTGATTCCAGTTCCAGAGGGTCCACGAAAATCGTGCTCCGGCCATGGCCCAGGCGTCGAACTGGTTCGACAACATATTTAATCCCGGTTTTCCATAACCCAGGGTTCCAAAGGCTGAAACGCGCGGCATTACTTTTAGTCCGGTCATATTTTGCTGTACAGCAAGTTTATCCTGCTGAAGTTCAAGCAAATGGAATTCAGGCCTCAATCGTGTATTTACAAGTGGAAGACTGTCGAAAGCCGGTAAAACCAACTCTAACCCCGGATTAAAAGTTTGACCGGTTATTTCTCCAAGCCGGTAAACAGCAGCAGCCCTGTTATGCGCCAGTTCGGTGAGCGATTGTTCTATTTTTATAATCTCTGCGTCAAGTACATCGGCATTCGACGGAAGCACCGTACCATTGAAAACTCCAGCCCTAGCGCGGCCCAGCCTCGACAGTATCTCCGACATATTCAGTTTAAGCAGTTTTTCATTTTCCCGGATTAGAAGAATGTTAAAATACACCTGGTTGACAATCTCGCGCAAGCGATAATTTTCTGCTTCAACCGACTGAAGGTTAACGAGGAGCCCGGCCCTTTCGAGTTCTTTCTGCTTTTTGGTGACACCACCATCCCAGATCAATTGGTTAATATCCAGGTTCAGTCTGTAGCTGTCTTTGTCGAGCGAAGGAATTACAACATTTGGAATGGTGATTGGTAAAGAGGTTACATCGGATTGCCAGCTAACCTGACCGCCAGCAGAAACCTGCGGAAGATAATTATCGCTTAGAACAGATTCCTGCAATTGATAGGCCTCATGGTATAGTGGGCCCTGTCGTGTAAGCGGATTATGTGCAACAGCCAGTTTATAGCAGGAGTCGAGCGTCAGTATTCCCGATGGCTGTGCCATGAGGTTACCGGAAATCAAAAATAAGGCTATGAAGCCTCGGATATTGGTTTTCATTTCCTCAGTGTTAATGCGGTGATAATTGATTGAGGGATGATTTGTTTTCTTTCTTCAAGGAACCGGAACCAGGCATCCTGATCCATGCCGGTCATTCCCATTAAAACCGGTTTGGCGATAAAAGGAAACACACATAAGCTGATGAGATTGGCTATCAGATGTTCTGCTTTTATGGGGATTATATTTCCGGCGGTAACTTCCTCAGCAATCTGCATGCTTATGATTTCAAATTCGGCACCTACATTTTTAAAATTTCCAACCAATCGTTGCGGATTCCTGCTTATTTCATGGAAAACGAAAATTGCTATATCCGGATTTCGTTTCAACATTTCTATGTAATTGAAGCTTACCTTTTCAATTTTTTCGAAAAGGGGAACAGGCGACATCAGTACTGAGATAATTTTCGGGAAAACAGTGTTTAACACATCTTTGAAAATGGCTTCAAATAGTTTATCCTTACTCCGGAAATAATAATGTAAAAGTGCCTTGTTTATACCGGCTTCATTGGCAATTTCCTGCATCCTTGCGCCATCAAACCCCTTGTGTGTGAAAATTTTTCGGGCCGCTTTCAGAATCGATTGCTCGGTATTTATATCTAAACCAGTCATTTAGTATTTACCCGGATTGTTTAATCGTATGGTTTAACCAGATGGTCAAAAATAGAACAAATATCGACGCAATGCAAGTTTTTCAGAAAAAAATGCGTCGCGTTGCCTGAATATTATTTTTCGGGGAATTCGTAAGAAAGTAAAATGGCCTGCACCTGTTTAAGCAGATCACGTTTTTCTTCGTTAGGGGCATAAACATAACCATCGAGGGTTACAACCATGTTGTTTTTCTTGTCCACAAAAGTATAACTGATGAAAGGCCCGCCCATAAAGTCTTTACGTACTTCCCACAATCCCCTCATTTCGACGGCAAGTTCATTTTTAAGGCTGAGGGTCCTGTGTACCGGCCTGATAAATTCATTGGCGATTACCATGTATGAACTATCACTCGGCCCGGGAACATAAAGTTCGGTGAACTGATTCCGGACCGATTGAATTTTAAGAGGATTAAAAGCAATGGTATCCGTGTATGGATAGGTATAGATGATCAGACCCTGGCTTAACCTGTTTGCCTCGCGCCTCAGCCAGATAAAGTTATCCTTATCTATGGCAACATAGTAATCGGCAGGAACCTGCAATTTGAGGCCGAATTTTTTCTTTATTATTTCAAAAGCTTTTAGATTTAGAGACTTGGCATAGAGTTTCTGAAGTCTCTCAATTTCTGCATTATCGTACAGATTAAGTATTTCTGTTTGTTTTTCCGCAAAGCTGCTTTTTATATCTTCGATGGTAGAAGCTGTTATTTTTACCACACGCTGGGGCGCAGCCCAGATATCGCGGCGTATTTCGACCAGTGGTTTGTCAAAGCTGCTATCGATTACCATGATAAAAATATTCCGGTGCGACTGCAGCAGACGGTTAAACTCATCTTCCTCAACCTGTGCAATTTTATAAAGTGGCTCAGGCTGAGGTAAGCCGATAGCAGCCCGGGCAAAAAACGTTCGTACCGAATCCCCGGCAGAACTTTTCCATAAGGCTTTTTCAGAAACGACCAGAATTTCAGAAGGTTTCCCTGTTGACGATGGTTTTAGTGGTTTTTCATCATTGTTACAGGATAATGTCATCATCATAACAGTCCCAAGCATCAGGCTTAACCCGGTTTTCAATCTTGAAGGTTTCATCGCATATTATTTGTTAAATATGAATAACAAATATACCGGATCTTTAGTATATGATTGAATAAAAACAAAGGAGCCGGGAACATTTTTCAATGTTGCCCGGCTCAATAACTTAAATCAAAAATTCTAAGAGAATAAGAAAACAGTGAACGATCAGGAAACAACAGCAACCTTGATTTTCTGACCTGGCTTTAGTGATTTTTCGTTGGAGATATTATTGAGTTTTTTTATTTGCTCAACAGTAGTTCCATCGTGTTTTTGTGCAATTTTCCAGAGGGTATCACCTTGACGTACAGTATAATATACAAAGTCAAGATTATTGCTTTGTTTTTTTGGTTTTGCTGTGGTTTCGACTTTGTTCTCAGCTATCTGCTCAATAATTTCAGTTTTTCCAACAACCAGTTTATCGCCGGGATGAATTGTTGAGCCTTTAATCCGATTCCAATTCTTCAGATTAGTCAGTGAGACATTGTATTTGTCAGCAATTTTTCCCAGCGATTCACCTGATTTAACTTTATGATACTTATTTACAATTTTTGTTGCAGGCACTGTATTCCCCGTGTCTTTAGGAACTATTTCCGTATTTGTGGCCAGGGCAATCTCAGAATTGTCGGTAGTCGATGTATTTTTCTCAATTGCACCTTGTTTTGTCGCCTGGGTTTTTGCACTTACTGAGGCCATTTCCATGGGAGGTAAATTTTCGGGTCGTACAATAAGGCGTTGTCCAATCTTTAATTGGGTTGATTTAAGACGATTCCACTTTTTGAGCTCACTGCTTGTACAACGGTATTTTTTTGCGACAGATGCCAGTGTTTCACCTTTTTTAACTTTGTGATACTCAGCCTGAGTAACGGTTTTCATCATATTCAGCATCTGCTCTTTTTCAAGTTCAGATTGCGCACGGTATGCATACAACTGGGCCTCATTGTTTACAAAGTCAGGGATGTTTTTCTTCTGAAGCCTGAGAGTGTATAAATTGCCTTTGGTTGCAGGGATAATTCCGTTTTTAAAGGAAGGATTCAGGAATTGGATTTCCTCAGCCGGTAAATTCAGCATTTTCGAGATTTGCGAAAACGACAACACATCTTTGATTACTACAGTGTCAATTTCATAATGATAGAAGCGGGGTTGTACTGGTCTGAGGTTGTGTTCGGCCGCATAACTCATTACATAGTTAACCGCAATAAAGGCAGGTACATAGCCACGCGTTTCGAGTGGAAGGAAGGGGCGGATTTGCCAGAAATCCATTTTACCACCTGAACGCCTGATGGCTTTATTCACATTACCTGCTCCCGAGTTATATGCGGCCAGAACCAGCAACCAATCATGATACATTCTATACAGATCGTTCATGTGCTGGCAAGCTGCAATGGTTGATTTTATTGGATCACGCCGATCATCAACCAACGAAGTAACATTCAGGTTGTACATCTTGCCTGTTCCGTACATAAACTGCCACAAACCGGAAGCCCCAACCGGTGATTTGGCTACCGGGTTTAAAGCCGATTCAACAATGGCCAGATATTTCAATTCAAGCGGCATGTTAAAACGGTCGAGGTGTTCTTCAAACAATGGGAAATAAATCTGGGCCAGTCCCATCACTCTTTCAGTCAGTGCACGTTTCCTTACAGCGTAGAGCTCAATATAATCCCTGACATACTGATTATAAGTAAGATTAACTGAGGTTGCCGCATTAAGGTATTTTATTCTGTTATAATACACAGAGTCGGCATAAACAGGGACAAATCCGGAAGTAAATCCGAAAATGTTTTCAATTTCTTTTGCTGATGCACAATCATAGCCATCAAAATACCTAAGGTTGGCCAGACTGTCGAGCGATGCGGCGATAAAATCATCCTTGACGAATTCCATCATGCCGGAAATCGAGTCGTTCAGAGTATTGATTTCTTTTGTTTGCCCTTTAACTCCCGAAAAAGGCAAAACCACACCGAAGGTGATAAAAATGACAAGAAAGCGTTTAATTTTCATGCTTTATATTTTCAGCTATTAGCTATGGTTACAGGTCAAAACAATAATTCAGGCCTTTGCAGGCAGACCAACAAGATCCTATTTTTTTAAACTTAAAAGCTGCATGACAATATGCAAATCGTTATCCCGGAATGCGTCTGCGACAAAAATATAATTAATATTTTTATCAGAACCCTTTTTTAACTTTTTTTTAAAGCAACTATCCTGCCAGTGAAAATTTAACAGGCAGATTGAACTGAACCCTGACCGGCTTTCCCCTTTGCTTTCCGGGAATCCACCTGGGCATGAGTTTAAGCGCCCGCAAGGCTTCTTCATCGCAGCCACCGCCAATTCCTCTCAAAACCCTTATATCTGTAATGGTTCCGTCTTTTTCAATGACAAAGGTTATAAAAACAGTTCCCTGTATGGATGACTCACGGGCTATAACCGGATATTTGAGATTTTCTTGCAGAAATTTTATTCGCGCATCCTCTCCGCCGGGAAAGTGTGGAGATTCTTCCACAACTGTAAATATCTCTGCTTCCGCTGTCTCTTCTTCTGCAGTTTCCCTGGATAATCTGCTTGCTTTATTGGCTTTGGTTATTGTTATTCCTTCAATGTAATGTGCATCAGTTAATTCGGGAGATTTTAGAGTCCCTGCTTCGGGTATTATTTCATTTTCCGTGGAAATGGGCTGCGTATCTTCGGTAATTGTTTGTTCGGATATTTCAGCATCAACTGTAACTACCAGGTCTTCATTGACCGATTCTGTAAGTTTATTTTCTCCGGCGATACCGAGGGGTGATGCAGGTTTGTTTTCAGTCAGGGGGCTTGCTTTTTCGCTGGATACCGGTTTTAAATCTGATTCGACTATAGCTTCTTCTGCCGAATCGGGTTTCACAGCCAGGGCCATCTGATTTTCGCTGCTTCGCGGATTCATCAGCCCGAGATAGATCTGCCTGCCACCGATGGCAATCAGCAATAACAATGTGGCAGCAATCAGTTCAATCCGGTATCTCTGCAAAAACGATTTCCGTCCTTTGCCTACCAGCCTTTTATCCCCCACCTTCTCCCCGGCGTCAGACGCATGACCAGGGATTCCGGAAGTCTGACCGGTTTCAGCAAATTTCTGATTTAACCGGTTCATGTCTTCCGAAAACGAATCAGGAGTCGTCAAAGCGTATCCTTCCAGGGCCAGGGAGCACAATTCACAGGCCTGAACGTGGTCATCCACAAGCTGCAATTCTGCTGCCTGCAATAGCCCGCTGCAATGCCTGAAGAGCGTTTCTTCTGTCAGGCATCCCGAAGTTGTGAACAGTTTTTGGGATTCTCCTTTTTCCATGGTCTTTTCAGTAAAAATACTTTTCCAGGCTGTTTTTAAGGTTGCGCTTACCGTTTTGAATGTAACTCTTTACTTCTTGCTGGCTGAATCCGGTGGTTTCGGAAATCTGCCGGTACGATTTGTCATCAAAATAAAACAGCAGGATGCATTGCTGCTGGCCCGGCGATAAATCACCGACGGCCTGATGAAGTTTTCTTATTCTCTCTTCTGTTTCATCTTCTATATTAAGATGTGCAAAGTGGTTATTTTCCATAACCTCACCTAACAGATTTTCTTCCCATCTGATGGTTCCGGCCTCCTTTTTCTGTTCACGCAGCGCCTGGGCACAATGGCTTTTAGTGACAGTTAACAGCCATGATTTGAAATTGTGCACCTCATATTTTTGCAGAGAGGTAAATAAACTTTCAAAAACTCCCATTGCAGTATCGCGCGCTGATTCGCGTTCATGAAGGTATTTGTAGCAGACTCCGAGTACCAGGTGGGAATATCGCCTGAACAGTATGCCGATTACTCCCTGTTCGCCTGACTTACGGAAAAACCGAACCAGTTCCTCATCGCTCAGGTCATCGTGTGGGTTACCTTCCAAAAGAGGGTCGGGCATCAGGCAGTATTTACTTTCAGACAAAAATAAGAATTGCAGGGCGGTTTGCAATAAATTGTCACCTCTTTTAATTAACGAAAACGGTTTTCAGAAAGTATGTTTATTGAATAAGTGAATCCGGTTTTTTTTTACGGACTTATATAACTGCAATATTGATCATTCAATGAGCGTTAGTATTAAAAGGGATTCCGGAGATTACACATTTTTAATCCTGGACTTTTTAACTGAATTGGGTGATTGAAAGAGATTTTTTTTTTCAGAGGCTTATGGAAAATGGTTGCTTTATGCATCTTCATCATAAAACCAGTACTCACTTTTAAAGCCCAAAGCCATGGAATCACGAAAAACCGGTAGTGCCGACCTTGAGCGCAAACGCCCCGTCTTTTTTCAGTTAGGCCTTATCATTGCTATCAGCGCTGCCCTGGCAGCGTTTGAGTGGAAAACGCCTGATAAAGGTATCGTTCTGCCCCCCCGGACGTTGACCGAACCACCTCAGGAAATTATTGATGTTGTTATAAGGAACAAGCCTGAGCCTCCCAAACCTTTGATTACTACAATAATGAAGGAGGTTGAAAACAACACCAAAGATCTTCCTGATATTGTGGTTAAAACCGAGATTGACCCGGGAGATAAAGTTGAACCCTGGACAATGCCCGAACTACAGCCTGAAAATCCGGATGAGGGTGAACCTGAAATATTTATTGTGGCAGAAACCATGCCTGAATTTCACGGAGGTGATGCAGCCCTGATGAGATACCTCTCTGAAAATATGAAATACCCATCAACTGCTATGGAAACGGGAATATCCGGGATTGTGTATATTACTTTTGTAATTGAGCCGGATGGTAAAGTTTCATCAATTGCAGTATTGCGCGGAGTGGCCGGTGGCTGCACCGAAGAAGCCCTCAGGGTTGTAGGTGAAATGCCTGACTGGACACCTGGCAAACAGCGCGGTAAACCGGTTAGGGTTAGAATGAACCTGCCGGTTAAGTTTGTCCTGAGAAACTAAGTTTATAGCCCCAAATCCTGATGAAATCCTGATCAGGATTTCATCAATGGCATATTGAAATTACCTGATCCTTCCAAATCGCCCTGACAGGGATAGCATCCCTGATTCAAAAGGCTGGTTCCAACTGATCTTATTAAATCTGTCATAACTGAGTATTTCTCAGTGTTGCCGGAGGCTTGCTTAAAAATCCGACCTATATAATTTAACCAAACAACCTTAAAAACTATGAAAATGATAAAAGCCCGGAGGTCAGCGACCCTCAAACTGGCAGGAATTTGGGTCCTGTTATCAATAGGATTAATAAACTGTGCCACAAGCCAGGAAATTATATCTGACCGGCCTGGTGTGCCCTATTTCGAAATTGTAAACGGGGATGCAGCCGAAACCCTTCCCTTAAAATCTACATCGGCCAATGTTCAGATTGCCGGTGTGATTGCCCATGTTGTTGTAAAACAGGTCTATCAGAACCGCGGCAAAAAGCCGATTGAAGCGGTTTATGTGTTTCCGGGATCCACCCGTGCAGCCGTTCATGCCATGAAAATGAAAATCGGGGAGCGCACCATTGTTGCAAAAATTGAAGAACGCGACAAAGCGAGGCAGGATTATACCCAGGCAATCAGCGAAGGACGTTCGGCTTCATTGCTTGAACAGCAGCGGCCCAATGTTTTTCAGATGAATGTCGGCAATATAATGCCCGGCGACCTGATTGAAGTTGAATTGAAATACACCGAAAACCTGGTCCCGACAGAAGGCATCTATGAGTTTGCCTATCCGACTGTGGTAGGGCCCCGGTATTCCGGCAGCAACGAAAACGGCAACCGGATACCCGAATGGAACGCCAATCCTTTCTTACCGGAAGGGGAGTTGCCGGCCTATACTTTTGAACTGGAATGTGACATTACAACAGGTATGCAGTTAAAGAATGTCAGGTGTCCATCGCACAAAGTGAAAGTGGACTATAAAGACAAAAATTCAGCATCCATTAAGCTGGATGGAAGCGAACTGCAGGGTGGCAACCGCGATTTTATACTTCAATACCGGCTTGGTGGCAACGGAATTGAAAGCGGCATGTGGCTATACAGCGACGGTAAGGAAAACTATTTTATGACCACCATACAGCCTCCCGATGCGGTTAAACCGGAAATGATCCCGCCAAGGGAGTACATTTTTATCGTTGATGTTTCCGGATCAATGGTCGGTTTCCCGCTTGAAGTTTCGAAAAAGCTGATATCCGACCTTTTATCGGGGCTTAAAAACACCGACCGGTTTAACATCCTTTTCTTTGCAGGTGGTAACAACCTGTTTTCCGAAAAATCGGTTTCAGCAACACCCGAAAACATTAACAGGGCCCTGAGAATGCTTGATTCTCAAAGAGGAAGCGGGGGAACCGAATTGCTGCCAGCACTTAAGAGAGCATTGGCCATGGAAATTAATGACGATTTTGCCCGGTCGTTTGTCATAGCCACCGATGGTTATGTAACAGTCGAAAAGGAAGCTTTCGGACTGGTAAAATCCAGTTTGAACAAGGCGAATTTTTTTGCTTTCGGAATTGGATCATCCGTTAACCGTTTTCTGATTGAAGGCCTGGCCCATGCGGGCGCAGGTGATGCATTTGTTATCACAGACGAAAAAGAGGCGAAGGGGATAGCTGAAAAGTTCAGAAAATACATCAGCACCCCCTTACTCACCGGGATTGATCTGACCTTTAATGGTTTTGATGCTTATGATGTGCAACCAGCATCAATTCCTGATGTTTTCTCATCGCGGCCGGTAGTGGTTTTCGGGAAATATCGTGGCAATCCGGCAGGAAATATTCTGATAACCGGTATAAACGGAGCCGGAAAATTCACTCAAACAATTCAGGTCAATGGTGTAATTCCTGCCTCTAAAAATCAGGCGCTTAAATATCTTTGGGCAAGAGAACAGATAAGAATGACCGATGATTATTCAGGCAGTTATGAGGGTGTTCCTGACAAAGTTAAGGAACAGGTAATAAATATGGGTCTGCAATACAATCTGTTAACTGCCTATACTTCGTTTGTGGCCATCGACAGTGAAATCAGAAATATAAATGGTACTTATGCAACCGTGAGACAACCACTACCGTTGCCTGAAGGCGTGAGTAATTATGCGGTTGGCGGAACCGTACAGGGCGTCTCAGTTCTCAGGGAGAGTAAAGTTAACGCAGTTTCGATGGAATCCGGTGATACTGATAGAGAAGAAGAAGTTTTAGCCATTGTTGAATCCATGCCTGAATTCCCGGGAGGGGAAAAAGCGCTTTTGCAATACCTGAAGTCAAATCTGAAATATCCGGCTGAAGCGATAAACAATAATATTTCCGGAAAAATTGTCGTTCAATTTACGGTAAACAAGGATGGCAGTCTGAGCGACATCAAAATAATCAAATCATTGGGGTTTGGTTGCGATGAGGAGGTCATACGCCTGATAAAAGCCATGCCGGACTGGACCCCAGGAAAGCAGCGGGGGAAGGCGGTGAAAACAACCATGACCCTTCCGGTGAATTTTTGATTAAGTCGGAAACAACATATCTAATTGTATGTATGTGAAAATCAAAATATTAATTAGAATGATTCTGTATTGTCGATTGGCTCCGATTTTACCGAATTTCCTTCATTATAAACAAATTAGTATCTACTTTTGCCGAAAATTTCACGCTATGAAACCTACGCATATAGAACACATTGGAATCGCCGTTAAAAGTCTGGAAGAGAGTATTCCGTACTACGAAAACGTGCTGGGATTAAAGTGTTATGCCGTTGAAGAAGTAAAGGACCAGCGGGTAAAAACTGCATTTTTTATGGTTGGTCAGACGAAAATAGAGCTTCTGGAGTCAACCGATCCTGAGGGGCCCATCGGAAAGTTTCTCGAAAAAAAGGGTGAAGGAATCCATCACATCGCTTTTGCAGTTGAGAATCTTGAAGAAGCCCTTGCAGAAACTGCCGGAAAGGGAATTCAGTTAATTGACAAAGAGCCACGTAAAGGTGCTGAAGGGTTGCATATTGGATTTCTGCATCCTAAATCAACATTCGGTGTGCTCACAGAATTCTGTGAAAATAAGAACAAATAATTCAGTACCATACAAACAATCCTCGCGAAAATTCAGCGAAAGGCCCGCAAGGCTTATTGTATTTCGCACAAAAAACAAAGTTAGATGGCTTTCGAAGACAAGATTAAAGAACTTCTCAGTAAAAGAGAACTGGCCAAACTGGGTGGTGGTCAGAAAAGGATTGATGCCCAACATGCAAAGGGAAAACTCACAGCCCGCGAACGCATCGATATGCTCCTTGATGAAGGCAGTTTCGAAGAGTTCGACATGTTTGTTACACATCGCTGTACAAGCTTCGGACTTGAAAAACAGGAATTTCTTTCTGACGGGGTTGTAACTGGTCATGGCACCATTGATGGGCGGGTGGTGTATGTTTTCTCACAGGATTTCACCGTATTTGGCGGATCATTGTCAGAAACCTTTGCCAACAAGATTTGCAAAGTAATGGACCAGGCCATGAAGGTTGGCGCCCCGGTTATCGGCATCAACGATTCGGGTGGTGCCCGCATACAGGAGGGCGTTAACAGTCTGGCCGGATACGCCGAGATTTTTGAGCGCAATATCCTTGCTTCTGGCGTTATTCCGCAGATTTCAGCCATTTTTGGGCCTTGTGCCGGTGGCGCGGTTTATTCGCCTGCCCTCACCGACTTTATCGTGATGAGCAAAGGCACCAGCAATATGTTTGTTACCGGCCCCAAGGTTGTAAAAACTGTTACAGGCGAAGTGGTGACAGAAGAAGAACTGGGTGGTGCCATGGTTCATGGTTCAAAATCAGGTATCAGCCATTTTGTTGCCGATGACGAGAAAGAAGGCATTGCACTTATCCGCAAACTACTGAGCTTTTTGCCTCAGAATAACCTGGAAGAGCCCCCATTGGCAACCTGCCCCGATCCGATCGACAGGCTAGATGATTCGTTGAACTATATTATTCCTGATAATCCGAACAAGCCTTACGATGTAAAAGATGTAATTCATGCCATTGCCGATTGTAGCGAATTTCTTGAAATTCAGCGACACTTTGCGCCGAATATTGTAACCGGTTACGCGAGATTTAATGGCATGTCAGTTGGCATTGTTGCAAACCAGCCAAGCTATCTGGCCGGAGTACTTGATATAAACGCCTCGCGCAAAGCAGCCCGTTTTGTAAGGTTTTGCGATGCATTTAATATTCCGATTCTGACTCTGGTTGATGTTCCTGGCTTCCTTCCGGGTACGGCACAGGAATATGGTGGAATTATTATTCATGGTGCCAAACTGCTTTTTGCTTATGGCGAAGCAACTGTTCCCAAAGTTACCGTTGTATTGCGCAAGGCTTATGGTGGAGCTTATTGTGTGATGAGTTCGAAACACCTGCGTGGCGACATTAATTACGCCTGGCCGGGTGCTGAAATCGCTGTGATGGGTCCAAAGGGCGCCATCGAGGTATTATACAGTAAGAAACTGGCCGAATTCACTGATCCGAAAGAGCGCGAGGACTTCGTTCGTCAAAGTGAAGAAGAATACAAGGATAAATTTGCCAATCCCTACAGCGCAGCCAAATATGGGTACATTGACGATGTGATCGAACCCCGCAATACCCGTTTCCGTGTAATCCGGGCATTGCAGGCATTGGCTACCAAAAAGGATGTCAATCCGCCGAAGAAACACTCAAACATTCCTTTATAACCGGACGTCATGGCAAAAATTAATAAAACAACCAGTCTATCAGGTGCCTTCATGGCGCTTGTGCTGGTTTTGCTTGCCGGGCAAGGCACTGCGCAAAGTTCGCTGGATTTAAAGATCAATGAAATTCTTGTTCTGAACGACTCAAATTATGTTGACGATTATGGTCAGCATAGCAGTTGGATCGAAATTTTCAATTCGGCGTACAACACAGTTGATATAGGTGGTCTATACCTTACCAACGATCCGGCAAATCCAACCAAATACAGGATTCCCAAAGGTGATCCGATAACAAAAATTCCTCCCAGGAACTATCTTGTTTTTTTCGCTGACAATTCACCTACAAGAGGAATTCTGCATCTGAATTTCACGCTGGGAGATTCAGACTACCTGGCTTTATACGAAGTCAATGGACGCACAATGATTGATGCTCTTAAGTTTGGCCCTCAGGTATCTGATAAATCTTTCGGGCGTATGACTGATGGAAGTCATCAATGGGGATTTCTGGATAAGACGACCCCATTGGCCAACAACTACACTGGTGAAATAGTATCTGCGGGAGAGAAATTTGTTGTAATGGATCCATACGGGATTGGTATGGCTTTTATTGCCATGTCAGTTGTTTTTTCTGCCCTGCTGCTCTTATACATTGTATTTAAAAACACAAAAAGGATCTATAGCATCAATTTAAAAAAATTGTTTACCCGCAAGGAAGCAGTTGCTGCAACTCCTGTTTCCGGAGTTGAAGAAATTTCTGGTGAAGTCAATGCCGCTATAGCACTTGCTTTGCATTTATATATCAGTGAACTGCATGATTACGAGGAAGCCATTTTAACAATTAAGAAAGTGGCACGTACTTACTCACCCTGGAGTTCAAAGATTTATGGTTTGCGCAACCAGATGCATTAGCCCGGCGATGCTTAAATAATAAAAACATTAAAAGAATTAAAGAATGAAAAAATTCAAATTTACCATAAATGGCAATATTTACGAGGTAGATATCCAGAATATTGAAGACAATATTGCAGAAGTTGAAGTAAACGGAACAACCTATAAGGTTGAGGTTGATAAATCAATGCAAACGACCAAAACCCCGAGACTTGTCAGGTCGGTAAGTATTCCTTCTACGGATTCTGCACCCAGCATTGCCAAAACATCAAGCCCCGGTGCACCCAAGGGTACCGGCAGCATCAAATCCCCATTGCCGGGTGTAATCCTCGATATTCATGTACGCGAAGGCGATACTGTAAAAGTTGGTCAGAAACTGATTACCCTCGAGGCTATGAAGATGGAGAACAATATCAATGCCGATAAAGAAGGTAAGGTAGTTTCGCTGAAAGTTGGTAAAGGTGATTCCGTGATGGAAGGTGATGTTCTAATTGTGATAGGAGACTAAAGCATGGAAAATCCCGGAAGTTTTATCACTTTTATAGTAGAGCATCTTCAGCAGTTTTTTACCTATACGGCTTTTGCGAATGTAACAGCCGGACACCTTATAATGATCAGCATTGGCCTGATCTTCATTTATCTCGCGATTGCCAAAGAATATGAACCGATGCTGCTTATTCCCATTGGGTTTGGAATTCTAGTAGGCAATATCGCCTTTATGCCCGGTCTTAAAATTGGCATTTATGAATCGGGCAGTGTACTGAATTATCTCTATTTTGGGGTATTGCAGGGCGTTTACCCGCCATTGATTTTTCTGGGTATTGGTGCAATGACCGACTTCTCGGCTTTGATCTCCAACCCAAAACTTATGCTGATTGGAGCAGCTGCCCAGTTGGGCATCTTTGGCGCTTATGCAGTGGCTTTGCTTCTTGGTTTTTCGCCTTCAGAAGCCGGTGCAATCGCCATTATTGGTGGTGCTGACGGCCCAACCGCTATCTTCCTTTCATCAAAACTTGCTCCGGATTTAATGGGTGCAATTGCAATATCTGCATATTCATACATGGCTTTGGTCCCTGTTATTCAGCCACCAATTATGCGGTTGCTTACAAACAATCGCGAGCGTTTAATCAGAATGAAACCACCCCGCAGTGTTTCGAAACTCGAAAAGGTTTTATTCCCGATTATTGGCATGTTGCTCACCTGCTTTATTGTACCCTCAGGTTTGCCATTGCTTGGAATGCTTTTCTTTGGTAACCTGCTTAAAGAGAGCGGTGTAACCAAACGCCTGGCCGATACAGCCAAAGGGCCCATGATTGACATCGTGACCATCCTCATCGGACTTACCGTTGGTGCATCCACACAGGCAACTACATTTCTGACTGCTAAGTCAGTCGGAATCTTTGCTTTGGGTGCTGCTTCGTTTATAATTGCTACTACAGGAGGCGTTTTGTTTGTAAAACTCATTAACATCTTCCTGAAAGAAGGGAATAAAATCAATCCCCTTATCGGGAATTCCGGTGTTTCGGCTGTGCCTGACAGTGCCCGTGTTTCGCAGGTTGTAGGACTTGAATACGATAAAACCAACCACCTGTTGATGCATGCCATGGGGCCCAATGTGGCAGGCGTAATAGGCAGTGCTGTTGCGGCAGGTATTTTGCTGGGATTTCTTTCGTAGAATCTGGAATGATGGAATGATGGAATAGTGGAAGGATGGAATTTTGGAATAATAGAATGATGGAATAGTGGAATAGTGGAATTTTGGAATAATGCTGGATTGTCTGAAGGATACGATGTCAAATCAAATAGTATCAATAAATGACAGATCGGAAAAACATCAATCGGGGTTTTCGACAACTTAGGTATGGCAGGATTCTGTTGAGTTGTATATCCTCGCATGTCATCACTTGATGAATTTTCCCTGGGAACTTAAGAAACCAGCTTCAAATTGTATCGATGCCGCCCATAGTATCAGCAGAAATATTGCAGAAGGTTATTGCCGGAGAAGTATTCCAATATTCCAGAACGCTTTCTTCTCAAAAAGTACCAAATAACTCAAACATAAGCTTATGCTCATCATCGGAATTGCCGGGGGATCTGGCTGCGGAAAATCAACCGTTGTTAAACAGATCATCAAGAAACTGCCAAAGGATTCTGTTACGGTGATCCCACAAGACTCCTATTACAAGGATAACGGCCATCTGAGCCCGGAAGAAAGGGCAAAAATAAACTTCGATCACCCGTCTTCCATAGAGTTCAACCTGCTGATAAAGCACCTTGATATGCTCAGGGAAGGAGAAACCATTGGCATGCCCATTTATAGCTATCTCACCTGTGCAAGGGCAAAAGAGACCATTCCTGTGCAGACACGCGAAGTGGTTATAGTGGAAGGAATTCTGATTATGTCGAACCCCCGCCTCCGTGAGCGCATGGATATCAAGGTATTTGTAGATGCCGATGCCGACGACCGCCTTATGAGGATTATCCGCCGTGACATTGAAGAGCGTGGCCGTTCGTTTTCACAGGTGCTCGACCATTATGAAAAGTATGTAAAGCCGATGCACCTTCAGTTTATTGAACCCACCAAGCGTTATGCCGATATCATTGTTCCCCAGGGTGGAGCCAACCATGTGGCCATTGATATCCTGACTTCAAGGATTAAAATGAATCTGAAGCTGGTCTGATTTAGCCTCGGTTTTCCGATTAAAGTAAACTGCAAAGAATTGCCCGGGTTGGTTGTACTTCCGGGTTACCTCGATGACCTTTCGGGTTCCCCGAATTAAAGGCATTCATCTACTCCAGAATACGAAACCTATTTTCGGATAACCCGAAAGGTCACCCCCCCGGATAAACCGTAAGGGCTTACTTCTTATTTCGGATAATCCGGAAAATCTTTCTTTATTTTTCGAGAAGCTGATTAATTATTAAATTTGAGAGATCAAATCAAATATCAATGAAAATCGAAAAAATTGAACCCGGTTCAACTTATCATATTTATAACAGGGGCAATAATAGTCAGGATGTTTTTTTCGAAGAGAGAAACTATAGATCTTTCATTCGAAAGATGAGTAAATATTTACCAAAGATCGCAGACATATATGCCTATTGTTTAATGAAAAATCATTATCATCTGGTTCTTCGGATAAAGGATAAGGAGGAAATTCCTGAAAAGTATCAATTAAATCCTTCACAGGTAATTTCAAATATGCTGAATTCATATGTTAAAGTGATAAATATGACTAAAGAGAGGACCGGAAGCTTATTCGAAAAGACTTTTGAGAGGAAAAGAATAACGACTGAAACATATTTAAAGCAAGCCATTCTTTATGTGCACCGAAATCCACTAAAGCATAAGGTAACTCATAATTTTTTGGATTATCCCTATTCTTCAGTTGGTCATTATAAAAAGGGATCGTCATACTGGATCAATACCGGGTTTGTATTCAACCTTTTCGGAGGTGAGGAGAATTTTTGGTATATGCACAATCTCGACCAACCCGAAAATGAATTAAGCAAGGATTTGGATTTCGAATGATTTTCCGCGGGGTGACCTTCCGGGTTATCCGGGGGGGGGGGACCTTTCGGGTTATCCGGATAGAAAGAATCGTATCCTGGTGTAGATGATAACCCCTAATTCGGGGAACCCGAAAGGTCACAGGTAACCCGGAGGGTCACCCCAACCTGGAAGTTCTTTCCCGAAAGTTGCTTTTGCGGAATTTCATCTTTTCATCCAACAAATTCCATTCATCCTCACTACATTTGCA